>JAEZMC010000432.1 GCA_023435805.1 Bacillota bacterium
CATCCAGCTTGCCTGTGTAATAGCCAAGCTCCATAAGCTGCTGCTGAATGGCCAGCACATCCGATCCCCTGTCGCCGGGATTGATCTCGTCAAAACCACGGCCAAAGGGTCCGAAAGGCCCGTTTACAATTATTACTTCGGTGCCAAGCGGCACCAGCCGGTACAGCTCCGCCACATCCTCGCTGAACATACGTATGCAGCCCTTGCTGGCCGCAGAACCGATGGACTCGTTAAAAATCGTGCCGTGAATACCGTACGTCCCCCAGGGTACGTCAAGGCCCAGCCAGCTTCCGCCGAAGCCTTCGCCCCAGTCTCCTTTTTCTACAATGGTCCAACAGCCAATCGGAGACGGATAGCCGGATTTTCCGGATGCGATGGTATATTCCTTTATACAGATATCGTTTTCAAGCAGGTAAAGTGTCTTGTCTTCAACTTCGATAAAAATCCGGTATTTTTTCGATTCCTCCGGTTTCTGCTCCGTGTGAATATTGGCGGACAAGCCGCCTAAACCTGCATCCGCCAATATCTGCATGATCGAAAGTACGGTCAGTACCGCTAAAAATATGACAGCAGAAAACCTCCACCTGTTCAATATAACACCTCTGCAAAAAATGCATAATGTGTATTATGCATTTTATATCATTCTATTTATATGCGGCAGAGTTTTGTCCAATACGTCAACAGGCTCAATACTTTCGTCCGCGTTCAACCCAGTTTGATTTCAAATTTGTCGAACCAGACCTTGTCAATGAATTGTTCTGAAGAAAAGAAGGTTTTCCGAAATATGGCAAGCTCCCTGGTATTCTTTTTCAGCCACAAAGGGACAGGGATCTCAAGATTTGCACAAAGATCAATGAGGCACTTCTCCAATTTGTCCCTGAAGTCGCGCCCCGCGTCATGATCCTCAGCCAAGGCTTCCCTAACAAGCTTTCCTTCTACGTACAGCTTTCCGTTCAGTGTCAATGCAGTCACCACCTGACCTTATTATCCACCAAACCGGCAGCTGTTGTAAAGCCCTATTTCCCTAGCTTATATTCGATGGAGTCCACCAGCGCCTTCCAGCTTGCATCGATAATGTCCGTGGAGACACCGATGGTGGTCCATACCTCGTTTCCATCCGTGGATTCGATCAGAACCCTTACCTTTGCCGCAGTTGCGGAGGTGGAATCCAGCACTCTTACCTTGAAGTCGGTAAGCTTCATTTCCGATATGCTTGGATAAAACCGAACAAGCGCCTTTCTGACAGCGTTATCCAGGGCATTTACCGGGCCGTCCCCTTCCGCCGCCGTAATTTCCTCCTGATCGTCGACCCTTACCTTGATCATGGCCGATGAATTCCGTTCGTTCACCGCAGGCTCGTTGACAATGACCTTGAAATCCTTTAATTCAAAAAAAGGATGATATTTGCCGAGCACCTTCATGACAATCAGCTCAAATGAACTCTCCGCGCCTTCGTACTGATAGCCCTCGTGCTCCATCTCTTTTAATTTCTCAAGCACTTTCATGGTTTCCGGCGAATCCTTTGTTACGGTCGGGTCCACTTTTCTGATCAGGCTCAGCACCGCACTCCTGCCGGCAACCTCCGACATCAGAAATGTCCGCTCATTGCCGACTGCCTCCGGGTCGATCATTTCATAGGCAACCGTGTTTTTTACGACCGCATCGGCATGCATGCCGGCTTTATGGGCAAAAGCCGCTTTTCCTACATATGGCGCCCGTTCATCATGAATGACATTTGCAATTTCACTAATGGAACGTGCAACTGCAGTCATTTCCGGCATGCTTTCTTCCGGTATGCAGCTGTAGCCCATCTGCAACTGCAGATTCGGTATGATCGTGCAAAGGTTGGCATTTCCGCAGCGTTCACCAAAGCCGTTGATCGTACCCTGCACTTGCGTCGCTCCGGCCTGGACAGCCATGATCGTACCGGCGACGGCCATACCGTTGTCATTGTGGCAGTGGATACCGATGGGAATGCCAAACCGTTTGACAATGTCCCCCGTGAGGTTATAAATACTCATCGGCAGAAAGCTTCCTTTGGTGTCGCACAGGCAAAGACTGTCCGCACCCGCATCGGCGGCTGCCTGTAGTGTGCTCATGGCATATTCCGGGTTGGCAGCGTAACCGTCGAAGAAATGCTCCGCATCATATACGACTTCCTTGCCCAGGCTTTTAAAATAGCGGACCGTATCCGCAATCATCATGATATTTTCATCCAGTGTGGTTTTCAGGATATCCGTCACCTGAAAGTCCCACGACTTGCCAAATATGACCACAGCGGAGGTACCGGCCTTCAGCAGGGATTTGACATTGGCATCGTCTTCCACTGCAATACCGACCCTTCTTGTGCTGCCGAAAGCGATGAGCTTTGCATGCTTCAGCTCCAGCTGAGCCACTCTTTCGAAGAATTCCAGATCCTTCGGATTGGATCCCGGGTTTCCGGCTTCGATATAGTCAACACCTAGAGTATCAAGCCTTTTAACGATCTTCAGCTTGTCTTCAACCGTATATGAAATGCCCTGCGCCTGAGCTCCATCCCTCAAAGTAGAATCCAGCACAACAATCTTTTTCATATCGTCTCCTTCCCGTTCATGACGCCTTTTCCATGCTCGCTGACTACTCTGTTTATTGCATTGATGTAGGCTTTTACGCTTGCTTCGATCACGTCCGTGCTAACGCCTCTGCCTACGAATATCCTGTTGTCCTTTGAAACCCGCACTGTCGCTTCACCAAGAGCATCCGCACCTTCTGTAACGCCCTTGAGACTGTAATCCTGCAGCTCCAGCTCAAAGCCGACCGTTCTCTCTACGGCTTTGAATGCCGCATTGATAGGTCCGTCGCCTGTAGCGGCTTCCATCATCGGCACACCGTCTTTATAAAGGCTTACCGTCGCTGTTGCAATAACCTTGTTCCCGCTGTTGATCTGGAAGCTGTCCAGCTTGTATACTTCCGCGACCTCGGAAACCTTTTCCTCCACCAGCGCTTCGATGTCCCGGTCCAGAACGGTTTTTTTCTTGTCCGCCAGCTCCTTGAACTTTTCAAATGCCCTGCCGATCTCCTCGGGCGCCAGAGTATAGCCCATTTCCTTCAGCCTTTCTTCGAAGGCGTGCTTTCCGGAGAGCTTGCCCAGAACCATCCTGTTCTGGGAAAGACCGATGGACTCGGGCGTCATGATCTCATAGGTGCTTTTCTCCGCCAGAACACCATGCTGATGAATGCCCGACTCATGGGCAAATGCGTTGGCTCCGACGATCGCCTTGTTCGGCTGTACACTGACGCCGGTCAGGCTGCTTACCAGCTTGCTTGTTCTGTAAATCTGCTTTGTATCGATGTTATGTACGATATCACCGTAATAATCCCTGCGGGTGTTCATACCCATAATCATTTCTTCAACAGAGGCATTGCCTGCCCGCTCTCCGAGACCATTCACAGTACACTCCAGCTGTGTGGCGCCGTTCCGCAGCGCTGCAAGTGAATTTGCCACCGCCAGCCCCAGGTCGTTGTGACAGTGCACGCTGATATCTGCCTTATCTATTCCGGGCACATTCTCCCTGATCCCTTTTATCAGCAGCCCGAACTCTTCAGGGGATGCATAGCCCACCGTGTCGGGAATATTCACAACCGTAGCCCCTGCCTTGATTACCTCTTCGATTATTCTATAGAGGAAGGCAGTTCTTGACCTGCTGGCGTCTTCCGCTGAAAATTCCACGTCGGAACAATATTTCTTTGCATATTTCACCATGGCGACTGCTCTCTCAAGCACTTCATCCTCGGACATCTTCAGTTTGTATTTCATGTGGATATCCGAGGTGGCAATAAAGGTGTGGATCCGCGGGCTCTCCGCATTGCAAACCGCTTCCCATGCCCTGTCGATGTCTTTCTCCATCGCTCTGCTGAGACTTGCTATGGTGGCGCCTTTCACATTCTCTGCCACGGTTTTAACGGCCAGAAAATCTCCCGGCGAGGAGATGGCAAAACCTGCTTCGATGACGTCCACACCGAGCCGCACCAGCTGTTTGGCTATTTCAAGCTTTTCCTGTATATTCAGACTGACGCCCGGGGTTTGTTCCCCATCCCTCAAGGTTGTATCGAAAATTTTGATCCTGGATGCCATTTGATTATACCTCCTTCAATACCAGTTGACTTGGCCTCACATCCGGGGCCAAGCATCATCTCATATTCATAAATATCCGGCGTCACAGGTCGCCTGCCTGTAAGAACAGGCCGCCGATGTGCTGCGGGGGTCCGCTCCCGGCCCCCTGTGCCGCAGGTAAGCATGAGCAGGCTGTCACAACGCAGTCGTGCATTTGTCAAAACCCGCTCCGCTTTTCTCTATCTGTATCTCTAATAAAAGTTTATCTACTTTTTGAGCCAGCTCATCATTTTTCTAAGCTCCGAACCTACCTTCTCCACCTGGTGTTCGGATTCTACCTGTCTTGTAGCCAGGAAATGCGCCCTTCCGCCGGCCTTGTTTTCCGTGATCCATTTGGAAGCAAAGGCTCCGTTTTGTATTTCATCAAGCACCTTTTTCATTTCTTTTCTTGTCTCATCCGTAATGATTCTCTTACCGGTGACATAATCGCCGTATTCTGCCGTATCACTGATGGAATACCTCATGTAGGAAAAACCGCCCTGGTTGATCATGTCCACAATAAGCTTCATTTCATGTATACATTCAAAGTAAGCGATTTCCGGCTGATAACCCGCCTGCACCAGCGTTTCGAAGCCCGCCTTCATCAGCTCTGTAACGCCTCCGCAAAGTACCGCCTGCTCACCGAAGAGGTCTGTTTCCGTCTCTTCTCTGAAGGTTGTCTCGAGAATACCGGCTCTCCCGGCGCCGATGCCCGACGCATAGGCTAATGCATAGTCCCTGGCTTTACCGGATGCATCCTGATAAACGGCGATGAGCGACGGAACACCCCTGCCTTCGCAGTACTGACTCCTGACGGTATGTCCGGGCCCTTTTGGGGCAATCATGATCACATCGATAAATTCAGGCGGCTTGATCTGGTTGTAGTGTATGTTGAAGCCATGGGCAAACGCGAGTATATCGCCTTTTTTCAGGTTCGGTTCGATGCTCTGGTAGTATATTTCGGCCTGAGTCTGATCCGGTGTAAGTATCATGATGATATCTGCAGCCTTTGCAGCTTCAGCGGTATCCATGACCTTCAAGCCGTCGTCGGCCACCTGTTTCCTTCTTGCGGAACCAGGCGTCAGGCCTACCACCACCTCTACTCCGCTGTCCTTCAGATTCTGCGCATGGGCATGCCCCTGGCTTCCATAACCAATAACAGCCACTGTCTTACCCTTCAGCAGTTCCTGACTGCAATCACTGTCATAATACATTTTCGCCATTTATATCACTCCTCATCATTATTGGGTGTTACCTTTATTATTCGATTGCCTCTCTCGATAGCAATGGTACCCGTTCTTACGATTTCCTTGATTCCGAATTGCCTGAGCATATCCTCAAGCGCTTCCACCTTGTCTTCGCTTCCGGAGATTTCGATGGTAAGGGTGGTCTTGGACACATCGACGATCTTTGCTCTGAAAATTTCTACTATCTGGATGATTTCTGACCTCGTGGAGGCACTGGCCGCCACCTTGATCAATGCCAGCTCACGGCGTACCGCCTCCTCCTCTTCCAGCGTTTTGAGCTTTATAACGTCGATCAGCTTGTTCAGCTGTTTGCTGACCTGTTCAACAGTATACTCGTCCCCGTCTACTACGATGGTCATCCTCGACACGTCGGGATTTTCCGTTACCCCAACCGCCAGACTGTCAATATTGAAGCCCCTCCGGCTGAAAAGACCTGCAACCCTTGAAAGTACGCCGGCATGGTTTTCCACCAGCACGGACAATGTATGCTTGGCCATTATGGCATTTCCCCTTTCCATATTTGTTCATCACCCGGCTTTCTGTGGGAAGGATCCTCACCCCCCGGAAATCCGGTGTATTATAATCGCATTTTTATGCGTTGAGGGCTCCCTCCATGGGATTGACTGCACATTCCAGCAGGTATGGGCCGTTTTCAGCGGCAAGCCGTTCGAGAGCCGCCCCGATTTCGGAGTTTTCTGTGATCCGTTCACCTTTGAAGCCGTAGGCAGCTGCCAACTGAACAAAATCGGGGTTCCTATCAAGACAGACCTGGGAAAAGCGGCCGCCGTGCTTGTTTGTCTGGAGCTCGCGCACCATACCCAGACGGCAGTTGTTGAACAGGATGATTTTCACACCGATGTCGTAATGCTTCATGGTGCCAAGCTCCTGCATGGACATCTGGAAGCTTCCGTCACCGCTGATCACCACGACTGGAACATCAGGTCTGCCCAGCTTCGCCCCTATGGCGGCGGGCAAACCGTAGCCCATTGTTCCGAGACCGCCTGATGTAATGAAAGTTCTGGGCCTGCTTATACGATAATTGTTCGCCGTCCATATCTGGTTCTGCCCTACCTCTGTTGCAATGACGGCATCCTCAGGCAAATAGTCCGATAGAATGGATAACAGGTATTTGGGATTGATAAAACCTGAACCGTCTTCATGAGCAGGCTTTTTCACCCGTATCCTTTTCTGTTCGGCCAATGCCTCCGTCCATTCCTCATAATGGAGTTCTTTCAGGTGATTCAGCATGTCCCTGAGCACAAGCTTCACATCGCCCACTACAGGAATGGCGGTATCAATGTTTTTGCCTATCTCGGCCGGATCTATATCAATATGGATGATTTGCGCCTTCTTTGCCAGAACCTTTGCGCCGCCGATGGTCCTGTCCGCTACACGGCCCCCCAGTATCAGCACCAGGTCCGCATGGTTCAGCGCGTAATTGGCGGTATGGACCCCATGGGTGCCTACCATTCCGAAATACAGCGGATGGTCGGACGGTATGGAGCCTATGCCCATCAAGGTCGTTGTCACAGGTATGCTGCATCTTTCAGCCAGCTCCCTTAATTCCTCCGCCGCATTTGAGGATATGACGCCGCCCCCCGCGCATATTACGGGAGCTTTGGCGCATTCAAGCGCGGCAACCGCCTTTTTCACCTGCATGGGATGCCCCTTGTAGGTTGGTTTGTAACCTTTTATATCAACGGATTCGGGGTACCTGAAATCAAGCGTACTGTTTTGCACATCCACAGGTACGTCTATTACGACAGGCCCCGGCCGTCCTGTTGCGGCAATGTGGAAAGCCTCTTTTATGATTCGCGGGAGATCCTCCGCCTTTTTCACCAGATAATTGTGCTTGCTGAACGGTGCTGTTGCTCCGGTGATATCCGCCTCCTGGAAGGCATCCGTACCGATCATGCCGCTGGCGACCTGCCCTGTTACGGCAACAATAGGTATACTGTCCATATAGGCGTTGGCAATCCCCGTAATCAGATTTGTAGCTCCCGGACCCGAAGTGGAAACACACACCCCCACGCGCCCTGTAATTCGGGCATAGCCGTTGGCGGCATGGGCGGCGCCCTGTTCATGCCGGGTAAGTATATGTCTGATGGAACCCTCCAGCAGTGCATCATAAAATGGAGAGATTGCAGCACCGGGATAGCCGAATATCGTATCGACATTTTCCAGCTCAAGTGCTTTCATCATTGCCTGAGCTCCGGTCATTTCCATTTTCATCCCTCCTTATCGTAAAAAACAATCCTCATCCTTGTGTCCCGGGGGCAATCCCGTTTACAGACTTTGAAGAATCATACCCGCCTTTTGATATAAAAATCCCCTCGTCAACTGCATATATGCAGGGACGAAGGGATAATCCTACGTGGTACCACCCTGATTCGAAAAGCATTGCTGCTTATCCTTACAAGTACGGATGTACTTGACTGTAACGTAGTCAACGTCACCATCTGGATCCTGCGATTTGAATGATGATGCTCCGGAGCGAGTTATACACATATCCAGTGCGCCGGTTTTCACCTGACACCGGCTCTCTTGAGCGCCTGAATACGTCTTTATTCCTTCATTGCACAGTCCTATTAAAAATTAATTGTATAATATTCTACCAGCGTGACTATGCAGTGTCAAGGAAATTTTTCTTCTTTATTACCTATTTTAAACGTGTATTTTTCATCTTTCTTGCTCTATGCAATGGAATACAAAAGCCGTATATTTATAAAAAAATACGTTCGTTTGTATTTCCTTCGATTTTTCCAATGCCATAGCCATAGCAAAATGATTGGTGCATGCTGGTAATGATCAATGCTTTCAGAAATTCCCTTTCTTCCCTGTCAAGCCCTCGATCCATCGTTTCAATAAAGTCCCGTGCCTTGTCTGCCGCAATCAGCTTGATCGCTTCTCTTGTTCCTGACAGATCGCCGTTGAGTTTTTCGCGTGCCTGCTTCAGATAGCGTTTTATTGTTTTTTCAAACTCTGCGCTGTTTCTGCTCATTTCAGCCATGGTAAACACCTCCCTGCTTACAGCAGTAAGTTTTGCCAATAGATACAGGAAAATATACATGGTATGGATGGATATTTCCGCAGCAACCCTACCTCGTAATCAGCCCGTCCTTCGCCTTCTGCGTCAGCACTGCCGATGCTGTCGCCCACTGCCCGCTCCCATGCATGAGGTGTGTAATATTGACGGTGTCCCCGGGCGACCTGGAATAGATATAAGTCCTGAGCTGCAGCATTGTATTGACATCGATCCCATCTACCTGGCTTATCCTGCAGCCTTCCCGTATCCCAGCCTTGTATGCAGGTCCACCGGTGTCCACATGCGCCACATAAAGACCTTTCTGTCCGTTGGCTGTGCCGTCCATATACTGCATGACATTGCTGTCATATGCAAAAAGCCCGAGATAGGGTTCTGTAAACGAGCCGGTGCTGACCAGCTTTTCTACTATGGGCTTCGATATGTTGACCGGTATGGCGAAGCCCATGGCTTCAGCACTGGATACCTTCACCGTATTGATCCCAATGACCTCGCCTTTGGAATTCAGCAGCGGACCGCCGCTGTTTCCGGGGTTGATGCTGGCATCCGTCTGAATCAGGTCTTCCATATAATTAATACCGGTATCTGTTTCAATTTCTATCGTTCTGTTCAGGGCACTTACTATACCGGAGGTGACTGTTCTCTGGAACTCCAGGCCCAACGGATTTCCAATAGCAATTGCAGGCTCTCCGACCGCAAGCTTGGAAGCATCTCCAAGCACCAGCGGAGTAAGGCCTGTTATATTGACTTTGACGGCAGCAAGATCCAGGACCGGATCCGACCA
>JAEZMC010000014.1 GCA_023435805.1 Bacillota bacterium
AAATGAAAAAAGTTGTAAGTATTATCCTTATGGTCATGTTGGCCGTGACAGTTTTTGCAGGCTGTTCAAACTCAGCCGGGAACGCAAACGAGATTAAAATCGGTATCAACTACGAGCTGTCCGGCGGTGTTGCAACCTATGGGCAGGCCTCGGTAGAAGGCATCGAGATGGCCATTGATGAAATCAATGCCGCAGGCGGTATTAACGGCAAGAAGATCGTTGCCGTCAAATACGACAACAAATCCGAGCCCGCCGAAGCAACTACGCTGGCGTCCAAGCTCATGACCCAGGACAAGGTGGTAACCATCCTCGGTCCTGCAACCTCCGGCTCCTTTAAGGCGGAGATCCCCGTAGCTCTTAAGAACAAAATCCCCGTCATTTCCGGTTCTGCCACAGCAGACGACGTTACGGTGGATGATACCGGCGTGAAGGAATATGCATTCCGTATCTGTTTCAACGATTCCTACCAGGGAACCGCAATGGCTAATTATGCACTTTCCAACCTTTCCAAGAAAAAAGCGGTTGTCATCATGGACAGCTCCAGCGATTACGGCAAGGGACTGGCTGAGAATTTCACCAAAACTTTTGAAGCAGGAGGCGGCACAATTGTCGCAACGGAATCCTATGTGGCAAAAGATACGGACTTTAACGCTATCCTGACCAGCATCAAGGGTAAGGATTTCGATGTAATTTTCATACCCGGTTATTATGAGGAAGCAGGCCTGATCATCAAGCAGGCACGTGATCTGGGAATCAACACGCCCATACTCGGTGCCGACGGATTTGATTCGCCGACTCTGTTGGAGCTTGCCGGTGCTAAAGCCCTCAACGATATTTATTTCTCCAACCATTACTCCTCACTAGATGAAGATCCTCTGGTAGTCAAATTTATCGCAGACTTCAAAGCTAAATACAACAAGGAACCCAACGCTTTCAATGCCCTGGGCTATGACCTCGCCAAGTTCGCTGCAGACGGCATCAGCCGCGCTGAAAAGCTGAATGGCGAGTCAATCAAGGACGCTCTCAAAGCCACTACAGATTTCGCTGGCGTTACAGGTTCCTTTAGCGTGGATGAAAACCATAACCCAGTTAAAGCAATAGTTGTTATCGGTCTGAAAGACGGTGTACAGGCTACAAGCGAGAAAGTATCCAAATAGGATGGGCACGATGAAGTGAAATGACCGGTATAAGTGGGGGCAATCCGTTGTCCCTGCTTATACCTGTTTTTAAAGTAAATCTCCCGTTATGAACGGTAGTATGGAGCAAACAAATAAAGAGTGGCAAGTGAAAGAGGGGAAAACTTTTGGAACAGTTTTTGCAACAGGTTATCAACGGTATTTCGTTAGGCAGCATCTATGCGCTGATTGCCCTGGGTTATACCATGGTATACGGCATTATCAAGCTGATCAATTTTGCACATTGTGATGTGTATATGATCGGTGCGTATGTGGGATATTTCTGCATGACTGCCCTGCATCTGGGATTTTTGCCGTCTTTATTGATTGCAATGGTGTTTTGCACCATACTGGGGGTTCTGATAGAAAAGATCGCATACAAGCCCTTGAGAAACGCAACGAGGATCGCGGTACTAATTACCGCAATCGGTGTTTCATTGTTTCTGGAATATGGCACCATGTTTATCGTCAAGGCTAACGTACGCTCGTATCCTGCAATGACAGGCCTTCTGGCGGAGAAATTCCATCTGGGAAGCATGGTGGTAACCATGCAGCAGGTTCTGATTGTAGGGATTACTGTGATATTGATGATTCTGCTGCAATTTATCGTAAAAAAGACAAGAATCGGGAAGGCCATGCGTGCCGTCTCACTGGATAAGGACGCTGCACAGCTGATGGGCATCAGTGTGGATACCACCATTTCCTTTACTTTTGCTCTCGGTTCGGCGCTGGCAGGGGCCGCAGGCGTCCTGGTCGGAGTGTATTACAATTCCATCAACCCGCTAATGGGTGTCGTTCCGGGACTTAAAGCATTTGTAGCCGCAGTGTTCGGCGGTATAGGCCTCATACCCGGCGCAATGATCGGGGGATATTTCATCGGAGCCGTTGAGGTCTTTGTATCCGGTTACGGTAACTCCATGTACAGGGATGCGGTTGTGTTCGCCATTCTTATACTGATCCTCATCGTAAAACCGGCGGGATTACTTGGCAAAAATACGAGAGAGAAGGTGTAATTGTGAAAAGATTTTTCGAGATTCGCGGAATGAAATTGATCGTCTCACTGGCGCTCACCTTCGCTGTTATTCAGCTTCTGATCTCCGCCAATATCATCACTGATTATCTGCAGGCAACGTTGGCCACTATCTGCATCAATATCATACTGGCAGTCAGCTTGAACCTGATCACCGGCTTTACCGGTCAGTTTTCACTGGGACATGCCGGCTTTATGTCAATCGGCGCATATGTTTGTGCGTTGATCACCTTGCGTATTCCCACCTTGCCTGGATTCATCCTCGGCGTGTTTGCCGGTGCGGCTACAGCCGCCTTGATCGGGTGTCTGGTCGGACTTCCGACATTGCGTCTGCGCGGCGACTACCTAGCCATTGCAACCCTCGGCATGTCGGAGATCATCCGTATTGTCTTCCTGAATATGAAGATTACGAACGGAGCAGCAGGATTAAACGGCATTCCCCAATTTGTAAACTGGGTATGGCTGTTCATATTCACCGCCGGTACGGTCCTGGTCATCAGCAACTTTTTGAAATCAACCCACGGGCGTGCCTGCATTTCCATCCGTGAGGATGAGATTGCGGCAGAAGCAATGGGTATCAATACAACGAAATACAAGGTTACCGCCTTTACGATCGGAGCGTTTTGTGCGGGAATTGCAGGCGCCCTCTATGCATCGTATTTCTATTTTCTCAAGCCGGACCTCTTCGGTTTTCTAAAGTCCATCGACGTTCTTGTCATCGTCGTTCTGGGCGGGCTTGGAAGTATTTCGGGCTCTATTCTGGCGGCTGTTTTACTTGCCCTGATTTCCACTTACCTGCAGTCCTTCCCGGAAATACGCATGATTCTGTACTCGCTGCTGCTGATCATCATCATGATATTCCGGCCGCAGGGCTTGATGGGCTCCAGGGAGATTTCCCTTTCCGTATTTAAAAAGCTGGGAAGCCATTTTACATCCAGGAAGGGGAGGGTCTAGGTTATGTCGATATTAAGCGTAAAAAAGTTAACCAAATCCTTTGGCGGATTGACAGCCGTATCCAACGTCAATATGGAACTGAACCAGGGTGAGCTGGTTGGGTTGATTGGACCCAACGGCGCGGGGAAAACCACCGTATTTAATCTTCTGACTGGTGTTTACGTGCCAACCACCGGGACGATTACATTGTACCGGGACGGTGCAGAAAAGACGCTCCAGGGCTTAAAACCCTATACCATATGCAAGGCGGGGCTGGGACGCACTTTTCAGAACATTAGGCTGTTCAAGGATTTGACGGTATTGGACAATGTACGTATTGCCATGCATAAAAATGTAAGATATGGATTTGCCGCAAGCTTTTTGCACCTGCCGTCATACCGCAGGGAAGAGAAGAAGCTGACGGAAGAAAGCATTGAACTGCTGCGGATTTTTAAGCTGGATCATAAAAAGGACGAATTTGCCAAGAACCTTCCCTATGGAGAGCAACGTCATCTGGAGATAGCGCGTGCTCTTGCCACCAATCCGACCCTGCTGCTGCTTGATGAGCCTGCTGCCGGTATGAATCCCGCAGAAACGGCGCAATTAACGGAATTGATCAGGTGGATAAGGGAAGAATTCAAGCTGACCATACTTTTGATTGAACACGATATGTCGCTGGTCATGAAGATTTGCGAACGGATTTATGTGCTTGATTACGGCGTCATCATCGCCAACGGGACGCCTGATGAGATCAGGACGAATAAGCGGGTTATAGAAGCCTATCTGGGGGAGGATATCAACAATGCTTGAAATCAATAATATCGATGTGCATTTCGGCGTGATTCATGCCCTCAAAGGAATATCCTTTACCGTAAAGGACGGAGAGATCGTCACACTGATAGGGGCCAACGGCGCCGGTAAAACAACAACGCTGCGCACAATCTCCGGTTTGAAAAAACCTACAAAGGGTACTATTGTAATGGACGGGAAGGACATTACCGGCACCTCCGCCCAGGAGAGGGTGAAAATGGGTATTTCTCATGTACCGGAAGGCCGCCGTGTGTTTTCAACCATGACTGTGCTGGAAAATCTGGAACTGGGCGCCTATCTGCGAAGTGACAAGGCAGGTGTAGCAAAGGACCTGAAAATGGTTTATGAACGTTTTCCGATCCTTTCAGACAGGAAGAAGCAGGCTGCAGGTACGCTGTCAGGCGGCGAGCAGCAGATGCTGGCCATAGGCCGTGCGCTGATGAGCCGGCCCAGGATACTTTTCCTTGATGAACCGTCCATGGGGCTTGCACCGATTCTTGTTCAGGAGATATTCAATATCATCCGGGATATCAACAAGGCAGGAACGACGATCCTGCTTGTAGAGCAAAATGCAAGCATGGCGCTTCAGGTTGCAAGCCAGGCCTATGTTATGGAAACCGGATCCATCGTCCTGTCCGGATCGGGAGCCGAACTGATGCAGAGCGAGGATATTAAAAAAGCATATTTAGGAGGTTAGAACGATGTTTGTAAAAAACAAGATGACAACCAATCCATTTATCATTTCCCCGGACCACACGATTCCGGATGCACATGAAATCATGACGCAACACAACATCAGACGACTTCCGGTAATGAAAAACGGGAAACTGGTAGGAATCGTATCAAGAGAAGACATTGAACGTGCTTCCCCTTCCAAGGCGACGACGTTCAGTATGGGAGAAATCACCTATTTGCTGGCCAAAACAAAAATCAGCATGATTATGACAAAGAACCCTGTCACTATTTCACAGAACGCACTTCTGGAAGAAGCCGCATTACTGATGCGGGATAACGGCATAAGCTTTCTGCCGGTCCTGGATGATAGCAGGCTTGTGGGAATTATTACAGAAAGTGACATATTCGATTCCTTCATTGAGCTGCTGGGCTTCCGTGAACCCGGCACGCGGCTTACGATTGAAGCGGACGATGCGCCGGGCATCATGTCAAGCCTGACCAGCATCATCGGCAACTACGGGGCGAATATCACCCATGTGGCGGTTTATCGCGGCAGCAGCGGGAAAAGTGCCATTGTAATCGGCATCAATTCGCTCAATACGTCCGATATTGAAAAATCTATCGAAGGACAGGGCTTTAAAATACTTTACAAGCTGCAAAACAAATAATCTGTGGGAGCTATCAAAGTGAATAAAAGAAGTGAAGCGCTGAAGGCGGCAATTCCCCTGACGCTTCCGGTTTTTGCCGGATTTACCTTTCTGGGGATCGCCTACGGAGTTTTAATGAACAGCAAGGGCTATGGTACCGGCTGGATTTTATTAATGAGCTGCCTGGTATTTGCCGGTTCTGCACAGTACGTAGCAGTCACCTTGCTTACATCGGCGTTTAATCCTATCTATGCCCTGCTTTTGACCCTTGTGGTGAATGCAAGGCATTTGTTTTATGGTATATCCATGTTGGATAAATACAAGGGTACGGGCTGGTTCAAGCCGTACCTTATTTTTGGCATGTGTGACGAAACCTTTTCCGTAATTTGTGCAGCAAAGCCCCCGGAAGGGGTGGACCGTAAATGGTTCATGTTTTTCATTACGCTGCTGAATCATTGCTACTGGGTACTGGGGTCGGTTCTCGGCGGACTTCTGGGTTCCATGGTTTCTTTCAATACAAAAGGCCTTGATTTTGTATTAACAGCGCTTTTTGTCGTGATATTTCTCGGGCAGTGGAAGAGTCAAAAAAACCACATACCCGCTATTACAGGTGTGGCATGTTCGGTCATATGCCTGTTGGTTTTCGGCCCCGGCAAATTTATCATCCCGTCCATGGCGGCCATACTGGTCGTACTGACAGCGTTGCACGGGAAAATGGAGGAGGAGGGATCGCAATGCAATTGACGGACGCCCAGGCAATTGTTACTATTTCCATGGTAGCCCTGGGGACGATAATAACGAGATTTTTGCCCTTTCTTGTCTTTCGTCGGAAAAGCCACCCGCCCATTACCTATTTGGGGAAGGTGCTGCCGTATGCAGCGATAGGCCTGCTGGTAGTGTACTGTCTGAAAGGGGTCAGCCTGACCTCTTCGCCCTTCGGACTTCCTGAGGCGATCGCCATACTCTGCATCATTGCGCTCCACCTATGGAAAAACAATGTACTTCTCAGTATCGGCGCCGGAACGGCCGTTTATATGGCACTGGTCCAGTATGTATTCATATAGGCGCCGCCTGACGGGTCAGAGGGCTGAGACAGATATCATATTAACTGAATGCTGTCAGAAAAAATGCAGGAAATCCTGCATAATATTTTTTAAGGGTATTGACAAACAAATGATACTATGGCAAAATATCTCAAAAGGTGAGTATGCTTAAGAGTATCGGGCTTGAGCGGCATAGGGACCGGTGGTCCTACACGAAGGGATGGAACCCTGCGGAGTCACTGCTAATGGTGAAACTGCGGGGTTTTTATACGTTTTGGAGGATGGAGGGATATGCTATGGGTCAAATCATTGCGGATTCGGTGATAAGTGTTCAGTGTCTGAGAAAAACGTTCAAAACAAAAGTAAAAAAGGAAGGCTTCAAACAAAGCCTGAAGTCACTTGTCAGGCCAGAGTTCAAAGAAGCGGAGGCGGTCTGCGGCATCGACCTCGAGGTGCCGCGGGGCGAACTGCTGGCATTCCTGGGACCCAACGGCGCAGGCAAGTCCACCACGATCAAGGTGCTTACAGGGATTCTTCATGCCACCTCAGGCAGTGTTTCCGTACTGGGGCTCAATCCCCAGATGCAGCGCAACCTCCTTTCCTTCAAGATTGGCAGTGTTTTCGGGCAAAAATCGCAGCTCTGGTTTCACCTTCCTCCCTTGGACAGCTTCAGGCTGCTGGGCGCCATATACGAAATGGAAAGACATACGCTTGATAAGAGAATTAGTGAGCTTCACGACCTGTTTGAGCTGGAAGGGCTGATGGATATACCGGTCAGGAAGCTCTCGCTGGGTCAGCGGATGCGCTGTGAATTTGCGGCATCCATACTGCATAAGCCTGAAATACTGTTTCTTGACGAACCGACCATCGGTCTGGATATTCTGGTAAAGCAAAGGGTGCGTGAAATGATCGGCAGACTCAACAAGGAGGAAAAGACAACAATTTTCCTGACGAGCCACGATGTCGGCGATGTAGAACAGCTTTGCAGCAGGGCTGTCATTATCAACCACGGCCGGATCGTTCTGGATCATTCGATAAAAGCGCTGAAGTACGGTTATTTGAATAAAAAGATTATTGATGTAAAGTTTGACGCGTTAACAGACCCTGGTTTTCTCGATGGGCTGAATATAACACGGAGCAAGGGAATGTCCATGAAGCTGGAGGTGGATGCGAAAGAGGACAGCATCCAGATGGTAATAAAAAGGCTGATGCAGGCAGGGAGTATCCTGGATGTCACGATTTCTGACATTCCTATGGAGAAGATCATCAGCGATATATACAGAGAGAAGGGAAATGAAGCCCTGTATGCTGAAACCGGCGGAGCAGGCGAAGGGAGTGGGGAGAGTGAAACGGCTTGACAAATATGTTCTCATAGCAAGAACAAGCATCGGGAACGGTATGATGTATTCAATCAATTTCTTTGCAGGCTCTTTTTTCTTTGCACTCGTCATATTCATTTTTATGCAGCTGTGGGAGGCAATCGCGGCAAACAACGGCTCACTGGAGGGCTATTCGGTCAACAGGCTTGTCTGGTATTATATCGCGGCGGAGCTGGTAATCCTGTCGAAAAGTGATGTTTTCCAAAGCCTGAACGATGAGATCAGGGGCGGAGGTATTGCGTACAAGCTCAACAAACCCTATAATTTTGTGCTTTATCAATTATCAGACGGTGCGGGCCAGATGTCGGTAAGGCTGATAATGAACCTTCCTATGGGGCTGCTTTTGGGCTTTGTGTTTGTCGGCGGACTGGAGGACTTCAACTGGCTGTCCCTTCCCTGTATACTGCTATCAGTTGTCCTTGGCATGCTATTGAATTTTTTCATGGATGCACTGATTGGAATGACGGCTTTCTGGACTGAAGACAATACGGCCTTTTTCTGGATTGCACAGAAGCTTGCCTTCATGCTGGGATTATTTCTGCCGCTGGAATTTTTGCCGGGTACCATCAGAGAGATAGCGTTGGTATTGCCTTTTTCGTATATTGCTTACGCGCCTGCCAGACTGCTGACCGCATTTTCTGCGGAGGCATTTTGGGCTATTGTTCCGGTTCAGATATTCTATACGGGCTTGTTTGCGGCATTGACTGCATTCATGTATATGAGGGGAGTGAAAAAGCTCAATGTCAATGGAGGATAGGACTGCTAAAATTGCCGGTGCGGCGGGCGGAGCGGCGAAGCATCTGAGGCTGATCGGCCTGTATATTAAATACAACCTTTCATCCGCAATGGAATACAGGGTGAGCTTCATTGCCCAATCATTCGGAATGGCCTTGAATAATGCCTTCTTCATATTCTTCTGGTGGATCATTTTTCAAAAGGTCAACTCCATCGGAGGGTACGGCTTCAAGGACGTCATGGTCATATGGGCGCTGGCGGCTTCCACTTATGGCTTTTTACATGTGGTTTTCGGAAATGTGAGGCAGCTCACAAGGATCATTATCAACGGTGAACTGGACACATACCTGCTGCAGCCTAAAAACGTCTACGTCCATGTCCATTGTTCTAAAATGGTGGTATCTGCATGGGGCGACCTGCTTTACGGCTATATCCTCATCCTGATTGTTTACGGAGCGGATCCTTTGAAGCTCCTGCTGTTCACATTGTTTACAGTTGCGGGCGGGCTGCTGGCCGGTGCGGTAATGGCAGCTGCCGATACGCTGACTTTTTTTATCGGCAATGCATCGGCGGTAACAAGACTGGTGGTGGAATTCCTTTTGAATTTTTCGCTGTATCCGGACAGCATATTCCGCAGGGAGGTTAAATGGCTCATGTATTCGCTGCTTCCGGCAGGTTTTATCGTATTTGTGCCTTTCAAGCTGCTTGCGGCTTTCAACTGGTATGGGTTGCTGGGGCTGCTGGCTGTAGATGCGGTTTATATCATCCTGGGATATCTGTTTTTCAAGCACGGATTGAAAAGATACGAATCGGGGAATCTGATTACGACAAAACTTTAGCAAAAGGGTATAAAAAAAGACTCCAGCGAATCTTTATCATTTCAATACCCTTTCTGCTCCACCCTTTTATTTTGACTTTTTTCGTCTCCGGATTAAATGTTCCATCTGATTTCTGATGCATGCGATCGGCTTATCATGACCTTTCTGCCGCATCTTCCTCAAACTTCCTCTTTAACCTTTCAGATATACCGGATTTTATTTCACTTTGTGAACTAGTTAATCCGGAGTCTTCCGTATCTACA
>JAEZMC010000019.1 GCA_023435805.1 Bacillota bacterium
CATTACCGGAAAAAAAGCAGGATTGAACCACAGGGAGCTTGGATATGAAAGCAGGGAACAACTGCTACACAATATAAAGCAGGCATTCATAAAACAGTGCGAGTATTTTATCCCCCGTATGGTTGAAGCTGCCAATGCGGCATCCGAAGCCATATCGGTCCTGCCGGTGCCGTTTTTGTCGACGATGATGGGTGGGATCGAGAGCGGTATAGATACGAGGGATACAAAAGAAAAGGGGACGAAGTATAACGGCAGTGGCTGCCTGATCCACGGACTATCTGTCGTGGCTGACTCCTTTGCGGCAATCAGGGGCTTTCTGTCGGAAGGGAAATATGATGTGCAGCGTGTGCTGGACGCCGTTATGAACGACTATGAGGGGGATGAAGCACTGCGTGAATACATGCTGGACTTCCCCAAGTTCGGAAACAACATACCGTCAGTGGATGATGACGCTGCCGAGCTTGTAACGGCGATCAGCACAATGGTGGAAAAAAGCGGCAATTATCTTGGAAACAGCTTCAGGCCGGATTATGCCACACCATCCACTCATTTGCTTTACGGATACAAGGTCGGCGCCACACCGGACGGAAGGCATGCCAGAGAAATGCTCGGATACGGCGTTGATCCGCTGTACGGTGAGGCAAGCGGCGGTCTGGGTTTCCGGATGCTGTCCGGCTTCAGGCTGCCCTATGCAAGAATGTGCGGGGGGTATGCATCCCACTTCGGCATCGATCCCAAGTATTTCAAAGGGACAACCATGGAGGAAAAAGGACTGGAATTCAGAGATAAGGTCATCAATCAGCTGTTCTTCAACCCTTTAAATAAAAGGGAAATAGCGCCGTATTACCTTTATGTAAACGTAACAACGCCGGAAATATTGAGAAAGGTATTGGCAAACCCGAAAAAATACGCGCCGGGCGGAGTTTATATCGTTCGTATCCATGGGACCTTTGTCAATTTCCTTGATTTGTCGCCGGATATACAAAACGATATCATTAAAAGACTGGACCCGGCTTCGACGGCGATATGACAGCAACCGGAGCCCATGGAGGGAACGGGATGGTGAATGACAGCAATATAACCGCGGTGGTGGCCGGACACCTTTGTCTGGATATTACACCCGGTTTTATGAATACAACTAACAAAGAGCTTGCAGAAATGATCTCCCCCGGACGGACACTGACTCTTTCGGGTGTCAAAATCTCCACGGGCGGTGTGGTTTCCAACACCGGCCTTGCATTGTCCGTCCTCGGTATACCGACAAAACTGATGGGGAAAACCGGCCGGGATTATTTCGGAGACATTGTACTGCAGATCCTTAAGGAACGGGGGATTTGTGACGGAATACACGTCTGCGGGGAGGCAGCAACCTCCTTTTCCATCGTTCTTGCACCGGCGGGAGTCGACAGGATGTTCCTGCATGAACCGGGAGCAAACGCGCTGTTTGACTCCGGCGATATAGATTACGACATTGTCGCAAGCGCTTCGCTTTTTCATTTCGGATATCCTACCGCAATGAGGAATATGTATCTGGATAACGGTGCTGAGCTGGTAAAGGTGTTCAGCAGCGTAAAGGCATTGAATGTGGTGACTTCGATGGACCTGTCCCTGCCCGACGCCGGTTCTGAAGCGGGTAAGGCGGACTGGAAATGTATTTTGAAAAGCGTTCTGCCCTATGTGGATATCTTCGCTCCGAGCCTGGAGGAGATATTCTATATTCTAAGAAACGAGGAATACAACCGTCTGTACAGGTCTTTCAAAGGCGGGGATGCGGTTGACGCGCTGGACATGAATATCCTGCAGGAGCTGGGCGGCGAGCTTCTACAGCTGGGAGTGAAAATCGCCGTCATTAAATGCGGGAAAAAAGGATATTATATACGGACTCAAAAGGCGGAGCAGCTAACCGGATTGAGCAAGGCACTGCCGTTTGATCTCCGGAACTGGAGCGGACGCGAGCTGCTGGAGGAGGCCTATCATGCGGACACCGTCGTTTCCGCAAATGGAGCCGGAGATACAAGCATTGCAGGTTTTCTGGCTTCTCTGATGAAAGGGAAATCCATAGAACAATCCGTCAAAATGGCTTGTGCGACAGGTTCTTTATGTGTACAGGCTTTTGATGCGCTCAGCGGGATAAAACCCATGGAAGAAACGGAGGCGCTCATCCGGAAGGGATGGGTAAAGGATCGTGTGAAGCCGGACGGCTCCTATTGGAACTATGACAGCGACCGGCAGGTCTGGGTAGGGCGCCAGGATGCCCTGTATATACGCAAATGAAAAGAATGGAGGCTTGACATGGCTATCGCAACATTGAAGGACGTTTTGAAAAAAGCGGAGGAAGGCAAATACGGCGTCGGCATGTTCAACGTGCTGAATATCGAAACAATCCAATCCGTCATATTGGCGGCGGAAGAAAGCGCATCCCCTGTAATCATGAGCATCCCGGAAGTGGATTGGTGGCACGTCGATGCGGAGCTTGTCATTAAAGCGATGGTTGAAAAGGCGCGCAACGCCAGTGTGCCGGTGGTTTTGCATTACGATCACGGTCATGATATGGAATTTATGAAAAAACTGCTGGAGCACGGCTGGACTTCCTTGATGATCGACGAGTCCAAAAGGCCTCTGGAGGAAAATATCGAAATCACGTCCCATGTGGTGGAGCTGGCGGGCCGATACGGCGCCTCCGTAGAAGGCGAACTGGGGCATGTGCCGTTTGACGAAGGTCAGAGCGGCGATGTGGTGCCGGATATGTATAGCCTTTACACCAAAGTGGAGGAAGCTGTTTATTTTGCCGAAAAGACCGGTATTGACGCACTGGCGGTTTCGATCGGGACTGTGCACGGTGAGTTTAAGTTCAAGCCGGATCTGAATTTCAAACGCCTTGGAGAGCTCTATTCCGCCCTGGAGATCCCGCTGGTGCTGCATGGTGGATCCGGACTAAGCGGACAGGATTTTAAAAGGTGTATCGAGCTGGGTATCAGAAAGATCAACGTATTTACAGAAATCATGCTGGAGCCCGGAAAGGCAATCAGGCAGCGATTGGCCGAAGAACCGGGCTGGAAGGCTTCGTATACCGAGCTGATGGGGCTCTCAATCCAAACGATGACGGAAGCGGTAAAAAGAAACATGGACATCTTCAGAAGCACTGGAAAGGCGTAGAAATAACCAGAACCGGCAAGTTCGGCCGAATGAATAAAAAGGACGATAACAGAAACAAGGTGATGAAATGAAGGAAATATTAAAGGAAGAGAAATTAAGGGAAGAAATATGTGAAATCGGAAGAAGAATGTATTCGAATGGTTTTGTAGCGGCAAATGACGGGAATATTACAGCAAGGGCGGGAGAGGATACGTTTCTTACAACGCCGACAGGAGTCAGCAAGGGCTTTTTGACGCCTGACATGATTACGAAGGTGGACGGATCGGGTAATGTAATCGATGGCACCTGTGAACCGTCCAGCGAGATCAGGGTCCATTTAACCGTATATAGGGAAAGACCTGACGCAGGAGCCGTCATCCATGCCCACCCGCCATTTTCAACGGCCTATGCCGTTGCCGGCATTCCACTTGACAAATGCATTCTGCCGGAAACCGTATTTGCATTGGGTTGTGTTCCTGTAGTAAAATATGCCATACCGGGGTCACAGGAGCTGGCAGACGGATTGGTCAGCCATCTTCGGGACCATGATGCGCTGCTTCTGGAAAATCACGGTACGGTAACGGTGGGACCGGATTTGATCAATGCTTACTTTATGCTTGAAAGAGTAGAGTTTTATGCTAAAATTACATTACTGACACAATTGATCGGAAGCCAGAAGGAGCTACCCGGACATGAAATTGAAAAGCTGATCGGCAAAAGACAGGCGTCCGGCCTTCCGGGCAGGCATCCGTGGCTGCAGGCGAACCATCTGGATTTTCGGCAGGAGGTATAAAATGCCCGGATATTTATTGGCACATGATCTTGGAACTTCAGGTAATAAAGCGACGCTTTTCAGGGAGGACGGACGGATTGTAGACAGCGAGGTATTCCCTTACAAAACGGTCTACGCGGCGGGGAACTGTGCGGAACAGGACCCGCATGACTGGTGGGACGCGATAAAAAAAGCCACCAGTGCACTGACGGCAAAAATCAACCCTGCCGACATTGCGGCAGTTTCCTTTAGCGGGCAAATGCAGGGATGCACCTGTATCGATATAAACGGAGAACCTTTGCATAATTGCCTTATCTGGGCTGACCAGCGTGCAACAGCGGAAGCAGAAGAGCTGCTTGAGGTTTTGCCGCTCAAAGAGTTCTACCGGATTACCGGGCACCGCATGAGCGCGGCCAACAGCATCGCCAAACTCATGTGGGTTAAGAAGCACCTGCCCGATATTTACAAGAAAACCTACAAGATGCTCAACGCCAAGGATTATATCATTCTGAAGCTGACAGGCAGATTTCTGACGGACTATACCGATGCATCCGGTACCTGTGGTATGGATCTAATCCGCCATGAGTGGTCAGAGCAGGTTATAGACGCCGCAAAGCTGGATATGGGCAAGATGCCGGAGCTGCACAATTCCACGGACATTGCGGGCTATGTAACGAAAGCCGCCGCCGCGGAATGCGGACTGCTGGAGGGAACTCCCGTGGTATGCGGCGGGGGAGACGGCGTGGCGGCCGGCGTGGGAGCGGGCTGCATAGGTATAAACGATACCTATTGCTGTATGGGGACCTCTGCATGGGTTGCTGCTACACATTCCTCCCCGATTCTGGACGAAAAAATGACGGCCTACAACTTTGCACACATGATCAGCAAGGATCTGTACATGCCGTGCGGAGCCATGTCTGCTTGCGGGCCCTCCTATGACTGGTTCATCGGAAATTTTGCATCGGAGGAAAGCCGCCTTTCGAAAATCATGGGCGTGAAGGTTTATGATGTCATGAATCTGAAGGTGGCCCAATCGCCGGCCGGAGCGAAAGGCCTTTTGTTCCTGCCTTACCTTCTGGGTGAGAGAAGCCCCCATTGGAATCCCGAAGCAAGGGGGACATTTGTAGGCATAACAGTGGATCATACTAAAGGCGACATGCTGCGTGCCGTTCTGGAAGGGGTATCCATGAATCTGAGCATCGTGCTGGATGTTTACAAGAGCCATTATCCCGTAGAACGCGTCACGATCATCGGCGGTTGTGCGGACGATACCTGGAGCCAGATCTGTACGGATGTTTACAATATGAAATGCTGCAAAATCAACTACGACCGGGAAGCAACCTCCATCGGGGCCGCGGTGGCCGCCGGCGTAGGCGTGGGAATGTTCGATGATTTTACGGCAGTCAACAAATTCATAGGAATAACAAAAACCTACAGCCCCAATCCCGGGAATGCCCTGAAATATCAAAAGCTCAAACCGGTTTTCGAAGAGGCGTACCATTCCCTTGTGAACGTTTACAGCCAGTTGGTAAAGATATAAAGGCTGATACGATATCAATAATCATTATATTTTATGGAGGTGCGTATGAAGAATACAGCTGTATTTTTAACAGGGATTGAGAAACTGGAATTTCGTGAGGTAGAAGTACCGAAAATCAAGGCGGACGAGGTTTTGGTCAAAATGGAGGCCATCGGTGTCTGCGGCTCCGATGTACATTACTACTCACACGGCAAAATAGGTGATTTCGTTGTTGAATTCCCCTTTATTCTGGGACACGAATGTGCCGGTACCGTAGTTGAGACCGGCAGCGACGTCAAACATCTCAACGTGGGTGACAGAGTGGCTCTGGAACCCGGTATTCCCTGCGGACAGTGTGAATTTTGCCTGACCGGAAAATATAACCTTTGTCCCGATGTGAAGTTTTTTGCCACGCCTCCCTACGACGGATGCCTGATGAATTATGTATCCCATCCCGCTCGGTTTGCGTTTAAGCTGCCAGACAATGTTTCGTCCGTAGAAGGCGCCCTGGTGGAACCGCTTGCGATCGGCATCAACGCAGCTTTGACCGGCGGCGTCAAGCTGGGGGATTCTGTTGTCATTTTCGGCGCAGGCTGTATCGGCCTTGTCTCACTGCTGGCTTCAAAGGCATATGGTGCGACTCAGGTTATTATGGTGGATATTATTGAGAAGAGACTTGAGGTTGCGAAGGGCATGGGTGCCGTTACGCTAAATGCCAGGGAATGTGATGTTCCGGCTGAAATCAAAAGGCTGACGGGCGGGAAGGGTGCACAGGTGGTCATCGACTGCGCCGGAACCAACACAACCATGTGCCAGACAGTGGAGGTTGCCAAAGCAGCGGGCACGATCGTATGGGTAGGCCTTGCCAGCGACACGGTCAGCGGTTTGAAGGTCGGCCCGATCAGCACAAGGGAGCTCACCATCAAGTCCATTTTCAGATACAAGAACCTATATCCCGTTACGATCGCGGCGATCGCAGACGGTAAAATCGATATCAGCGGAATTATCTCCGACAAATACAAATTCGAGGATACGCCGAAGGCATTCGCAGAAACCATGAAAAATGCGCAGAATATTGTAAAAAGCGTCATCGTGTTTGACTAAGGTGGATGATCTATTCCAGTAATCGGTGGCGGGGCACAAGAATTGTTTTGTGTCCCGCCTTTTGGTAATATGAACTCAGGAGGTTTTGAATATGTATGATGTGGTAGCCATAGGTGAACTGCTGATTGATTTTGCACCCGGCGGAGCTACGAAGGAAGGTACGGCCCTGTTTGAAAGAAACCCCGGCGGAGCGCCCGGCAATGTCCTGTCCATTTTATCAAAGCTTGGCAAAAAGACTGCGTTGATCAGCAAGGTTGGAGAGGATCAATTTGGAGAATTTCTGATCTCCGTTATAAAAGACATCGGTATCGATACAAAAGGAATACTGGTTTCCAGGGAAGCCAATACGACACTTGCCTTTGTACATCTGGACGAAAAGGGCGACAGGAGCTTCAGCTTCTATAGAAAACCGGGTGCGGACATGCTCCTTGGCGAGCAGGATATTGATGATAAGCTGGTAAAAGATACAAAAATATTTCATTTCGGAACGGTATCCATGACGCATGAGCCCTCCAGGGGAGCAACACTTTATGCTGTTAAAGCGGCAAAGGAAAAAGGGAGCCTGATATCCTTCGACCCGAATCTCAGGCCTCCGTTGTGGGACAGCCTTGAAGAAGCAAAACGGATGATGGAAATCGGACTGGAATATGCCGATATTTTAAAGGTATCTGAGGAGGAGCTGGAGTTCCTTACAGGCTTAAAGGACCTCGGAGCAGGCTCGGAGTATATTTCCGGGAAATATGGCATACGCCTTGTACTGGTTACGTTGGGACCAAAGGGCTGCTTCTATCGGCTGGGTACACAAACCGGCTGCCTTCCTACTTATGATGTAAAAACCGTGGACACCACCGGAGCCGGCGATGCATTTCTTGGAGCGTTCCTGTACGGATTGCTTGAAAAGCGGAAGAGCCTGACCGAATTGAACCGGGACGAGATCGAGCAGCTGGTTGATTTCGCTAATGCCGCAGGGTCTCTGGCTACTATCAGGAAAGGTGCCATACCCGCCATGCCGACTGCTGCAGAAATAGAACAATGCAGAAATACGGTGGCAAAGCTTGTATAATTATTATAAACTTGTTCACTTGCAGACGCCCCGAATATGGTATATTATTTATTATGTACCGGTTTAGGGCGTTTTTTTACAACTATACTTGTATGATTTAATACAGTGATCATTTCCTATGAAACAGTAAAAATAAAAGAAAATTGAAAGGGTGGTTTCATTTGGCTAAGAAGTATTCTTTAGGCATTGACTACGGTACGCTTTCCGGAAGAGCCGTATTGGTGGAGGTAGATACCGGGAATGTTGTTGCGACGGCAGTGAAAGAATATACACACGGTGTGATGGATGAGTACCTGCCTGACGGCAAGACCAGGCTTGAACAGGACTGGGCGTTGGAGCATCCGGCTGATTATCTTGAAGTTCTGGGTGAAACAATTCCAGCGGTATTGAAGGAATCCGGCGTCAGCGCGGATGACGTAATTGGCATGGCAATCGACTTTACCGCCTGCACGATCCTTCCTGTGGACAAAAGCGGGACACCCTTATGTATGAAGGAAGAATTCAAAAGCGTGCCCCATACCTATGTAAAGCTATGGAAACACCATGCCGCACAACCTGAGGCGAACAAACTCAACGAGATTGCGGCTGCCATGGGGGAAACCTTCCTGCAGAGATATGGCGGCAAGATTTCATCCGAATGGATGATACCAAAAATCATGCAGATTCTTGACGAAGCGCCCGAAATCTATGAGGCAGCGGACAGGTTTATGGAAGCAACGGACTGGATGTCGCTGATGCTGACAGGAAATGAAAGAAGGAACAGCTGTACGGCAGGTTATAAGGCCATCTGGAGCAAACGTGAAGGCTATCCTTCAAAAGAGTTTTTCAAGGCATTGGATCCCAGGCTGGAAAATGTAGTGGATGAAAAGCTGAGCCGGGATATTTACCCGCTGGGTGGCAAGGCGGGAGAGCTGACGGCGGAAATGGCCAGGCTTACCGGCTTGAAGGAAGGAACGGCGGTAGCTATTTCCAACGTGGATGCGCATGTGGCGGTTCCGTCACTGGGGATTGCCGAAGAAGGAAAAATGCTGATGATCATGGGAACCTCTACCTGCCATATGGTTTTAGGCAAAGAGGAGAAAATGGTTCCGGGCATGTGCGGCGTCGTAGAAGACGGTATACTTCCAGGCTTCTACGGATACGAGGCGGGGCAGTCCTGCGTGGGCGACCATTTCCAATGGTTTGTAGAGAATTGCGTACCGGCTTCCTATACGGAAGAGGCAAAAAGCAGAGGTATTTCCATCCACAAGCTCCTCCGGGAAAAAGCCAGTTCGCTGAAGGTGGGAGAGAGCGGACTGATTGCGCTTGACTGGTGGAACGGCAATCGTTCCGTGCTGGTGGATGTCGATCTGACCGGGATGATCCTGGGCTGCACCCTTTTGACAAAACCTGAGGAAATATACCGGGCGCTGATCGAAGCTACGGCATATGGTACGAATATGATCATCGAAACCTTTGAAAACAGCGGCGTACCCATCAATGAACTGTATGCGTGCGGTGGTATTGCCGAAAAGGATGAAATGATGATGCAGATTTATGCCGATGTGACGAACAAGGAGATCAGGATTTCTGCTTCCTCACAGGCAGTGGCTCTCGGGTCGGCAATGTTCGGAGCAGTGGCGGCCGGTAGGGAAAAAGGCGGCTACGACAGCATATCCGAAGCGGCCCGCTATATGTCCAAGGTCAAGGAATCCTACTACAAGCCGAACTCTGAAAATGTGGAAGCATATAAAAAGCTTTATGCGGAATACAAACTTCTTCATGATTACTTCGGCAGGGGCGCCAATGACGTCATGAAGAGACTCAAGAAGATCAAGGCGGAAGCAAGAGGATAATCAGAATGCTTCGGCAAGGCTGATTTCCAAAGCTGCTGCAAGTATAAGAATGGGACATTCCCGGCAGATTTATTGTTCGGAAATGTCCCATTTAATATGCTTTACATAATGAACGTATAGGTGTATAGTTGTATTTATATTCTTGCTTACATTTCAATACATATACCGCAGGACTGACTGCAGGGATACAGGTTATATATGTTTAAAGGAAAACGATTCAGAGAAGTTTTTTACAGTACAAAACCTTTGGAGGAACGGGACTTCGAAAGAAGCCGTAAGATGATGATATTTGAAGGCTGCACTACAAGGTCGATATTTAATTTGACCAGTGGAGCCTTTCTTGCTGGGTACGCCAGCTTTCTGGGCGCAGATGATGCCTTTAACGGCATTATTGGCGCAATACCGGTGCTGGCAGGTGTCATTCAGCTGTTCTCGCCTATCTATTTTGAAAAGCAGGAACGCCGGAAGCTGCAGGTGACTGTGCTGAATTTTCTGCACAGGTTTATTCTGGGGCTGATGGTCTTCATACCGTTGATCGCATTTGACAAGACGCCCAGACTGCTGCTGCTGGCAGGAATTTATCTTACCGCATATCTGGCGGTTTCCTTTGCAAACCCTGCGGCAAGCGGTATAATGATCGACCTTACGCCTGAGAATATTCGCGGCAGGTATTTCGGAAAAAGAGAATCCTTTCTGCTGGCTGTAGGGACAGTATTTTCTCTTGTGCTGGGCAGGGTCCTGGACACCTTTAAAGCCGGCGGGAATGAATACGGCGGCTTTGTGGTCACGTTTACCGTTATTCTTCTGCTTTCCTTTGCCAACTTCTTTTTCTGGTCCCGCATCAAGGAACCGCATAAACAAAGGAACAAGACTTCCTTCCGGGTCGGGCAGATCATCACGATGCCGCTGAAAAATGCCGGCTTTAAGAAAATCGTCGTTTTCTTTGTGCTGTACAACGTAGGGCTTCAGATCGGAGGACCGTTTTTCTCGGTCTACATGGTAACCGGACTGAAGCTCGAATACACCTATATCATGCTGATGGGTATGCTAAGTACGATGGTGAACGTAACGCTGGTCCGGGTATGGGGCAGGATGGCGGACAGCAGGTCGTGGGATTTTGTGCTCAAATATTCCATACTGCTGCTGGGTCTTTCACATTTCGCCTGGCTGTTCGTCAACCAGTCAACGGCCTTTCTGCTGGTACCTGTTCTGCATATCACCAGTGGAGCGGCCTGGGCAGGTATTGGAATATCAACCTTCAACATTCAGTTCATTTATTCGCCTGAGGAGGGGCGTACGGTATACATAGGCTTCAACGCCGCACTTGGAGGACTAATGGGTTTTATCGGCACACTGGCAGGGTCGGCGCTGCTGCTGGTATTTGAGGGGCTTGGCCTACAAATTTCCGGCTTCCGGTTTGGTGGCATGCAGATTATTTTCTCCATATCGGGTATACTGCTGACACTGTGTTCGGCCTATGCCCATTTCTTTATCAGGCAGCAGGCAAAACGGCCTGTAAAGAAGAATGACAGCCTCCGGCAGGAGGTTTGAGAGACGGCGAGCCGGTTTACTCGCGGATAGCCGTAGAATTTCGCAATACCAGCTCAGGTTTGATGATACGTACCTCCGGTCCTGTCAGGTTCCCCGAGATGAGCTCCAGGACCAGAGCGGCAGCTTCGCGTCCAAGCTCCTGCTTTGGATGCCTCACGGTGGTAAGCTTAACCGGGCATGCTTCTGCAAGATAGGAATCGTCGAAGCCTGTGACGGAGATATCCTCCGGCACCCTGCGTCCGACAGAGGTCAGCAGTTCAACTGTTTTATAAGCCACTTCGTCGTTATAGCAGACCACGGCATCCATATCCGTATTACTGTCAAGCATGCCTTTCAGTGCTGCAAATGGTTTGACAGACCTGTCCTCCGTATGAAACCAGATCACTTTTTCCGGATCATAGGGCAGGCCGCAGTCCGATAAAGCACGGACAAAGCCCTTGTGCCTGTTCAACCCCTGCACATCGTCCGCCTTGAAAATGCCGCATAAATTCCGGCGGCCTGTTTTTACCAGATGCGTTACCAGCTCGTACAAGCCGCCGGCATCGTCCAGAAGGACACAGGGCTTCTGCCCGAGCTGTTCATAACTACCGTGGATGAAAACATAGGGGATGCCATATCGGTCAAGCGTATTGTAATATTTGATGCCAGCTGTGTATAAAGCGCTTCGGGTGGGCTCCACAATCAGACCGGCGATATCCTTGCCCAGTATGTCCTTGAGGCAGGCGGCTTCACGGGAGCAGTCGTTACCGGTATTTTTCAGGATAATACTGTAGCCGTTCTTGGACAGAACCTCATCGATCCCGTTGATGACCTGTGGGAATATATACTCCGAAATATAGGTGGTGATCACTCCGACATTTTTTGAATTCCTGCTTTTCGGCAAAGCGCCGGAACTGAACGTGCCGCGTCCGTGCTCGGTATAGAGCAGACCCTCGTTGACAAGCAGTGCGATCGATTTTCGCACGGTGTGCCTGCTTAATGAGAATTTTTCGGCCAGAACATTTTCGGAAGGTATTTTATCTCCCGGAAGGATCCGTCCGGAGAGCATTTCCTCCCTTAAATATTCCTTTAGCTTGTAATATTTTGAATTGCTGCTGTTTTTCAAATTATTCCACCGTCTTCAAGCTGGCGCTTGTCTCCTGTATTTTGGATTCTACGTCCTCCCTGCTGATGGAGCTGAGGTAGGAGAACTTATACTGAAGCGCTTTCTTCATCATTTCAAGACCTGCTGCGGGGTCCCCGGTTTTTTCCAGCAGCAGACCGTAGTTGAAATACGGCTCCGGGAAGGTGGGAGCTGCGGCGATCAGCGGCTCATAAATCTCTCTGGACTTGTCGTACATACCAAGGAGGTAATAATTCTGTCCCAGGTTGTCCCGAATGATCTTATCGCTGCTGTTGTACTCATATGCTTCCAGATTGAACTGCAGCGCCTTTTCCAGATCGCCCTTCAATATCAGCATATAACCCAGACTGCCATAGACCGAGGTGGTCTTGTAGGTCTGCGTGACCTCCTGCAGCATTTCCGTTGCGGCATCCAGCTCGCCTTTTTTCCACAGCACCAGCGCCAGGATCGATTTTACATAGGGTACATCGTCACTGGACGGATGATCTTTAATCAGTTTTCGGAGGATTTCCTCAGCACCGACCGTATCGGTATTTTTGAGCATGATATAGGCATAGGATACGGAAGCCCTGATACCGGCTTTTTTGGAATCATAGGCACGCTTGAACCATTTCAGAGCCTCTTCTGTTTTCCCCTGTGAATAGTTGCGGCTCCCGATCACAGTATATAACATTACCCGGGATGTATACAGCAGTATAACAATATAGATCGCGAATGCCGCCAGGCCCAGCCATATATTGACCATACTGGCCAGCACGACTGCGGCTGCCGGTATGAAGAAGCCAATCAATGCCTTTTTCAATCCTTGATTCATTGTCAATACCTCCAATTTACCTGATAGATGAGCAGGGTACTGTTTATCGCCAAAATTGCCCGCTGACGGCAGGCAACCAACTCAATTATAAACCATAGCAGTTTTTATTTAAAGGATATTTTAATTTCATCCAGGTCCGTCTGTAGCTGTCTTAACATCACTCCGGCTTTTTCCAGCATTTTTTTGGAGGCGCGTACGATGTCTGTTTCCGCATATTTATCGCTCAGGTATACGACTTCCCTGATCCCGGACTGAATAATCGCCTTTGCGCACTCATTGCACGGGAACAGCGCGGTATAGATCTTGCTGCCCTCCAGCGACACGCCGCGGTTGTTTAAAATGGCGTTCAGCTCCGCATGCACAACATAGGGATACTTGGTGCAGAGTGTTTCTCCCTCCCTGTCCCAGGGGAAATCGTCGTCCGAGCAGCCGAATGGAAATCCGTTATACCCGACGCTGAGGATCCGGTTATTTTTGCTGTCTACGATGCAGGCGCCGACCTGAGTGGAGGGATCCTTGCTTCTTTTGGCTGACAGCAGTGCAATGCCCATAAAATATTCGTCCCAATGAATATAATCCTTCCTTTTGCTCATACGTTACATCCCCTTTGCGTGCAGTGTCCCCAAACCTGCCGGGAGCACACCGGTATTTTTATAGAGTATATTATACCGGGAACGGGGCGGAAACACAATTGAAACGATGTAAAACCAGCGAGGGATAAAATAAAATTTTGCAGGATATGAGTTCGCCGCTTGCATTTTTTAAAATAGTATGCTAGAATAGACTAAAGTTTTTGAAAATTTTATGTGACTACCCTGAAGTAGTTGAGAGAGCCTTGAAGCTTTTCGGACGGATGCAGATGCATCAGCCTGAAAAGCTTTTTGTTTTAGAACAACCTGTAAAACGAAGTGTTTTTTGAGAGGTATTCTGTTGAGTGGTAGTTTAGGAGGAGGGGAGGTATGGAATATGCCAGATTTATGCTGTGCGGACAGGATAAAAAGCTGCTTGCCGGGATTAAAAATGTGCTTACCGCTAACGGACACATTTTTACAGGCTATTCAATCAATCCGTTCAGTGTATTGCGGCAAGTAAGGGGTTCACAGCCGGAATTGGTCATATTTGATATTACAGGCGGCTTTAGAGAATTCAAACCGGTGATAGAAGTAATAGATGATGATTTGCTGGCTGCCTGCATTATTCTGTTGGATTCCAGAAGCGACGAGGTATTTGAATTTCTGAGAGCTTCAAGAACTGCTACTTACATTGCAAAGCCCGTATTTGGTGAGGTAATGCTTCAAATTGCAGAGCTGGCCGTAACAAATTATTTAAGAGTACTGGATTATGAGGGAAAGCTGAAAGAGCTGAATAACGCTCTGGAAAGCCGGAAAGTCATTGAAAAGGCAAAATGGCTGCTGGTGGAACAGGAAGGGATAACCGAGAAAGAAGCTTATGATGTTTTAAGGAAGAAGAGCAGGGATAACCGCATGGCTATGAGAGATATAGCTGAAGCGATCCTGATCGCAAGAGGAACTATGTAAAAATTTCATAAATTTATATGAATATGCAAAAGTCAGTTGCATGACTGAGCATATTTTGGCCGGGACGCCTGATTGCAGTTTTAATCAGGCGTCTTTTTTAATGGACATTAGCGTAAAAATGGGCAAAAACGAAAGGGCTCGTGGCCCGGAAAGTGCAGCCTATTTTAAAAAATAAACATTTGGAGGTGTTTTTATGAGACAGGTAGCTATTTATGGTAAAGGCGGCATCGGTAAATCCACCACAACACAGAACCTGACGGTGGGGCTGGGCGAAATGGGAAAGAAAGTGATGATTGTAGGCTGCGACCCGAAAGCAGATTCAACCAGGCTTGTGCTTGGCGGCCTTGCACAAAAAAGTGTGCTGGATACATTGAGAGAGGAGGGTGAGGAGGTAGAGCTTGAAAACATTCTCAAAATAGGCAAGTTCGGTATCAGGTGTGTGGAATCCGGCGGTCCTGAGCCCGGTGTGGGCTGTGCCGGCAGAGGTATCATTACCTCGATTAATATGCTGGAAAGCCTGGGTGCCTATACGGACGATCTGGATTATGTATTCTATGACGTTCTGGGAGATGTCGTATGCGGTGGTTTTGCAATGCCCATACGTGAAGGAAAGGCCCAGGAAATCTACATTGTGGCCAGCGGCGAGCTGATGGCCCTGTATGCCGCAAACAATATTTCAAAAGGCATACAAAAGTATGCAAACACAGGCGGATGCCGCCTCGGAGGCATTATCTGCAACAGCAGGAAGGTGGACCACGAGAAGGAACTGCTTGAAAACTTCGCACAGGAGCTTGGCAGCCAGCTCATCTATTTTGTGCCAAGGGACAATCTGGTGCAGCGGGCCGAAATAAACAAAAAGACCGTTATCGACTTTGCGCCGGAGGAACCGCAGGCAGATGCCTACAGAGGCCTTGCCAAAGCCATAGACGGCAATGATATGTATGTGATACCCAAACCCATGACCCAGGACAGACTTGAAGAGCTGATGATGAAGCATGGTTTCCTTGGGCTGTAAATGTAAATATGAAATGCAAATATGAAATGCAAATATGAAAGGAAGATGTGTATATGGTGATGATCAGAGCGATAATCAGGCCCGAAAAGGTTGGAACAGTTCTTGGAGAGCTTAGTGATGCAGGCTTCCCG
>JAEZMC010000145.1 GCA_023435805.1 Bacillota bacterium
TATCCAGCAGCACGGCATCCGCCGGTACACGGTCACCGGTTTCCAATATGACTACATCCCCGGGAACGATTTGCTCTGCGGGTATATTGACCTGCTTCCCGTTCCTCATCACTTTTGCTTCAGGCGCCGCAAGGCTTTTAAGGGCTTCCATTGTCTTTTCCGTTCTGAATTCCTGTACAAAGCCCAGTATGGCATTTAATACGACAATTGCAACTATTGTGATTGCTTCTGTAATCTCTCCCATGAAGGCGGAAATAACCATACAGGCCAGCAGTATCAGAACCATGACATCAGTAAACTGCCCCAGCAGCATTTTAACAGGTGAAACCCCTTTTTTTTCTTCCAATAGGTTGGGGCCATGCTCGAGAAGCTTCTTTCTGGCCTCTTTTTCACTTAGTCCGGTATGTATCAGGCGAGCCTTGCCTGCGTTTTTCAGAAGCGTATCGTGTATGCTCAAATAGGACACCCCTTTTGAATCTAAAACACGGCCAGGTTTTATCCAGCCATATCTCTCTGTCCTATTTTTATTCCGGAACGCGAGGGAATAGACCATGCCACTTTGCTCACACATGAACCGGGTAACTCATATATATGAAGGAGTATAATCGGAGGGATGGATGAAATGGTACTTTCCGTCATTCTGATCGCCGTATCGCTGAGTGTTGACGCCTTTGTCGCCGGTATTGCATACGGTATCAGAAAGGTACGCATACCGCTGGTATCAAAACTGGTCATATGCTTTATGTCGGTTTTTTATTCAGGATTCGCACTGATTGCAGGCAGGGCGGTATACCGCATACTGCCGGAAGCGGTCGCCGGCTTGGCCGGAACGGTCATTCTGGCGGCCATGGGACTCGTTATTATCTTGCAGGCAATTCTGAAAAAAGAGAACGGCGCTTCAGACAAATCGACCTGTGTAAAAAAAGAGACGCTTGTACAAATAGCGGTGAAATCGCTGGGCATTACCATACAGGTCATACGCAATCCTCATGAGGGCGATATCGACCGTTCCGGCTCCATAGACCTGCGTGAAGCCTTGCTGCTTGGCCTGGCCTTGTCCATGGATGCAATCGGGGTCGGCGTCGGCAGCGCACTGGCCGGCATCGGTTCATTCTGGATACCGGTGGCTTCTGGAATTTTTCAGATGCTGTTGCTGTATATGGGTACAAGGATCGGGTCAAAACTCGGCGATTCGACAAGGCTCAATAAAAAGGTGGTTTCCGTCATACCAGGTATTCTGCTGATTACACTGGCTTTGGTCAGGATACGTTAGTCATTCCTCATATACCTTTTTCACACCTTCGAGTCCCTGCAGGTCACTCACTGCCTGCACATCAATGCCACCGCCGGGCAGTTTGACCAGAAGCTTGATCATGAGGCCGTTTTCCTTGTTCCTGTAAAGCTGTATGTTTTTGACCTCTATATTGTATTTTTCAAGCAGACTGCTGACCGAACCGACCTGCCCCGGTACACTGTCGGACTCCACAGTGAAAGTCTTGTATCTGTTTTTCTTTGAGAAATGCCTTTCTGCCTTTTTTAACGTAATAAGTGTCAGAAATATCAAGAAGGTGGCCGCGACAGCACCTTCATAAAAACCTATGCCTACGGCTATCCCGACGCAGGATACCGCCCAGAGGCTTGCTGCTGTGGTCAGACCGCGCACGTTGAAACCGTCACGGATAATCGTGCCTGCTCCCAGAAAACCGATGCCGCTGATCACCTGGGCACCAAGACGCGCAGGATCAAGGTTGACCGTGCCGCGATATTTTTCAAATATAAACTCGGAGGTGATCATGACAAGTGCAGAACCTACACAAACCAGGATATGGGTTCTGAACCCCGCCGGTCTGTTGGTGTGCTCCCTCTCATAACCGATCACACCGCCCAGCAGTCCTGCCAGCAGCAGTCTGATCATAATTTCAATCGTATACGTCATATGATTACCTCATTCATACTATTCATCTTCCACGCTCCGGGTTATTCCGCATAGGCATATTGTCCGTCCTGGTTCTGCAGCTTCCATTCTCCGTAGCTTTCAATCGCCTTCAGATTCCTGGTTATTACAGCCCATACGTCGGGTACTTCAAATTCCAATCTCCACGCGGCTGCACCCGCCAATTCATATTTATGCACCAGGGAGGTCCGTAAATTCATGGACTTTTCATCTTCAAGCCATACTTTATATGTGGCGCCATCCTTGACATATTCGCTGTAAAACTGTCCGCTTTCAATATCCCAGACCTTCTGTGCCTTATTTTCCTTTAAAACCTTTTCTATGCTTTCCATGGACAAGGCCTGGCTTGTAAGCTTTATTTTACCATTCTCCGGTGTTTCCTTCCATAGCCTGGTATAAAACGGAACCCCCAATATCAGCTTGCTGGCCGGTACGTCCTTTAAGTAGCCTTGCACCGTTCTGTCAACCCAGCTTAACTGTGCCACGGAACCCGCAATTCCTCCGCCCTTCCAGTGCTGGTCATAGGCCATCAGAACAACATAATCCACAATTTCACCCAGTGCTTTCCTGTCGTAGCAGGGCAGCAGGTTGACATCAATCGAAACCACCAGCCCCTGCTCGTGCAACAGCGGAACCAATTCCCTGACAAACTGGGTAAGCGCATTTTTGTCGTTTGCATTGATATCCTCAAAATCTATATTGATACCATCCAATTCGTACAAAGCTGTAAATGCAAGAAGCTGCCTGATCGCATTATCCCGTGCATCGGTATTGCGCAAAAACTCACTTGTTGCGGCAGGATTCCCGAAGCTGTTGCTAAAGAGCGCCCATACCTTGTAGCCGTTATTATGAGCCCATTCCACATATTTGCTGTCCGCATGGTTTTTTATTTCACCATCCTTGCCGACGACCTGAAACCAGGTGGGTGATATGACATCCAGCCCCTCTATTCCGGCCTTTTTATCCAGGTTGAATTTCACATTGTAGGCATAGTCCCAGGCCATACTGATCTTTCCAGCCGCAGGCTTCCACAGGTCTGCCTGAAGGTCCGTCCGAGGTGTGTTCGCCGCCAGCGTCAGCTTAACGGCAACAAATTTCTTTTCAATATACCCGACTGCACCGTCATTTGTTCTTACGCGGTACCACTTCTCGTATTCCTCAAATACCCTGAGTTCCCTGTCCTTGCCTTCAGCTCCGTCCAATTTCTTTATTATCGGCTCCTTGGCGGAACGGCCGATCCTTACCACCGCACCCGACATGACCGGCTCGGCGGTCTGTCTTATCCTGTTTTTGAAATCGATGATGATGACATTACTTTCCGTGTTATTGACAATATCAATGCCGTAAAATTCACTCAGGAATTCAATCGGCACAAGTACCGTGCCTTCTTCTTCTGCAGCAGGAATGTTCAGCATCACAGGCTTGTTGTTGACAAAGGCCTCCAGGCTGCCCGTTTTCATTCTGATCACCCGGTCCTTCGTGGTGACAGTTAGTTTGTGCAGCTTCTCATCCCAGTTGATATCAGGGTCGATATGTTCCTTTACCATTTCCAGCGGCAGCAATATCCTTCCATCCGTAACACGCGGCTGACCTTTTCCGGTAATGACCTCATCCTCTATGACAACATGGAGCCCTTCATCGGCAAATGCCGGCACCATTGAATTGTTATACATGAAAAAAACCCTGTAGACGCCGAATGCCAGACCTCCCAGAATAAACACCAATATAAATGCCACCAACAGCTCCGATAATAACTTTTTCAACGGATCCGACCCCTCCAGATAAAAAATAGCGTGAACCTGCGCCCTCAAGCAGCTTCAGTGTCCAAACAGCTACAGCGCTCCCTTACATTATACTACAGATTTCGTCATAATCCTGATTCCAACATTTAAAATAATTAAAAAAACCCCCGCCCATTTCTCCTGGCGAAGGTTTATTCATTTAATTCCGGTTAATTTGTAAACACTTTTCTCGGTATAAACAGCTTGAAATTATTCAACATTCTCTCATCAGGCTCAAATATGATCAGCGTTTTCTCTCCCTTGTAGTTCAACGTTGCAAAGTAGGCATCCGGTGAATCGATGGAGCTGGATGCGTCAATCCGGTTTTTAATGCTTTGCACCGATTGGCTGAAACTATTGCTTTTAACCTTGGACACGATTTCGAATTCCTTGCAGCTTGCACTGAAAATCCTCTTTCTCTTTCTTCTGGAGACGATTCTGTCGATATCCAGGTCGCCGTTGGTTACAATATATTCAAATTCCACATTTCTTGATGTAATGAATCGATACGCAAGATATATCAATCCTGCCGCAATGAATATCCCGATTCCAAGTTGATTGATGACCGGTATTGAAAGGCTCACCATGACAAGTATGATTGTACCGAATATGATACCGACCGTGATCAGGCTATCCACCGTAGTCTTTCTTTTTGTCACCAGTTTTTCCATAAACGTATCCATCTGAATGCCCTCCTGAATAAAGCAGAACTATATTTGCAAACCTTGCAAATAAATTTTAGCATACCTGTACACCTTAGACAATACACTGGCGGCACATTCTACCCAAAATCCTTCCGGTCCGCCGGCTGCCTGTTGAATGAAAAACGGCCCGCGTATGCAGGCCGTATTTTATTTCGTGGCTTAGTACATTCCGCCCATTCCGCCCGGCATTCCGCCTGCAGGCATCGGGGGTTCCTTTTCGGGTTTGTCGGCAACAACGCTTTCTGTTGTCAGTACCATAGCTGCTACGGATGAAGCGTTCTGCAGAGCAGACCTTGTAACCTTGGTCGGGTCTACGATTCCAGCGCCAATCATGTCAACGTATGCTTCCTTCAAAGCGTCAAAGCCAATTCCCGGCTGGCTGTTCTTTATCTTGTCGACGATAACGGACCCTTCAAGACCTGCATTGGCAGCGATCTGTCTGATAGGTTCCTCAAGGGATTTGACGATAATCTGTACGCCTGTCTTTTCATCGCCGTGTGCATCCTTAAGCAGATTGGCTACTCTCGGAATTGCGTTGATATACGCAGTACCGCCGCCTGCTACGATGCCTTCCTCCACAGCCGCCTTGGTTGCAGCAAGTGCATCCTCGATGCGGAGCTTCTTTTCCTTCATTTCTGTTTCAGTTGCAGCACCGACCTGGATGACCGCTACGCCGCCAGAAAGCTTGGCAAGCCTTTCCTGCAGCTTTTCCCTGTCGAAGTCGGAAGTGGTTTCTTCAATCTGAGCCTTAATGGCTGCTATTCTCTTTTTAATATCAGCCTGATCGCCTGCTCCGTCAACGATAATCGTATTTTCCTTCTGCACCTTGATCTGTCTTGCCTTACCAAGCTGTGCGATCTTGGTTTCCTTCAGATCGAGGCCGAGTTCATCGGAAATAACTTCACCGCCGGTAAGGATGGCGATGTCCTTGAGCATTTCCTTCCTTCTGTCACCAAAGCCGGGAGCCTTGACAGCCACGCAGTTGAATGTGCCGCGGAGCTTGTTGACGATCAATGTAGTCAGCGCTTCGCCTTCCACATCTTCAGCAATGATCATCAGCTTCTTGCCGGCCTGTACGATCTGCTCGAGGAGAGGCAGCAGGTCCTGAATACTACTGAGCTTCTTGTCTGTTATGAGAATGTACGGATCGTCGAGAACCGCTTCCATTTTCTCCGTATCCGTTACCATGTATGCGGAAACATAACCTCTGTCAAATTGCATACCCTCAACAACTTCGAGGTTCGTGCCCATTGTCTTGGACTCTTCTACTGTGGTAACTCCGTCGTTGGTTACCTTTTCCATTGCGTCAGCGATCAGGCTGCCGATTTCTTCATCGTTTGCGGATATGGAAGCAACTCTGGCGATATCTTCCTTGCCTTTGATTTTCTGGCTGCCGTCCTTGATAGCTTCAACTGCTGCGTCAACAGCCTTGGCGATACCTTTTTTGAGGATCATCGGGTTTGCGCCGGCTGCAACGTTCTTCAAGCCTTCACGGATGATGGCCTGTGCCAGCAGTGTCGCGGTAGTCGTACCGTCGCCGGCCACATCATTGGTCTTTGTGGCAACTTCTTTTACAAGCTGTGCGCCCATGTTTTCAAATTTGTCTTCCAGTTCGATTTCTTTGGCGATGGTAACACCGTCGTTCGTGATCAGAGGTGACCCGAATTTCTTGTCGAGAACAACATTTCTTCCCTTGGGTCCAAGTGTAATTTTAACCGCGTCGGCCAACTGGTTTACGCCGCTCTCAAGCGCGCGCCTGGCTTCTTCTCCGAATTTGATTTCCTTTGCCATATAATTATAGCCTCCTTATAAACATGTATGATTCAGGTTATGACTTTTAAAGCCGTTTTCATTATTCAACAACAGCCAAAATGTCGCTCTGTTTCAAAATCGTATATTCGGCACCGTCGATCTTGACTTCTGTTCCGGCGTATTTGCTGATCAATACCTTATCGCCGACCTTGACTTCCATTTTAACTTCTCTGCCCTTGTCGTCCACACCGCCCGGTCCCACTGCAACGATTTCAGCCACCTGGGGCTTCTCTTTGGCGCTTCCCGGCAGAACGATGCCGCTCTTGGTCGTTTCTTCGCTCTCAAGCATCTTAATAACTACTCTCTCACCTAAAGGTTTTATTTTCATAAGGTGTACCTCCTGAAAAGATTTTTTACATTTTATTAGCACTCACTAATGTTGAGTGCTAATTACACTAATAATATAATATATTATCCAATTTCTAATCAAATATGCGTTTTTGCTAAATTGTGCCGTTTTAAGCGCATTAGCGCCAATTATCTGGCTGTTTTATACAATTTCACTGTTTTTTATACAGAAGCACAAAAATACCGGTTGTTGAAATTTTTCCATGTCAATAAACGGGATATTGATGCCTCATTTACCTGTCAGGTCATTGATCTATTTCCGTTTTTTCAGCTCCTCATAAATATCCTGCAGTGTCATGCCTCTATCGACAAGCAGCACCATGATATGATATAGCAGGTCTGCAATTTCTGCTTTGATCTCATCCGCCGTTCCGTTTTTTGAGGCAATTACCACCTCGCAGGCTTCCTCCCCGATTTTCTTCAGAATTTTATCCAGTCCCTTGGTGAAGAGGTAGTTGGTATAGGAGCCCTCCTTCGGATGGTTGAGCCTGTCTGCAATGACACTGAAAACATCCTCCAGCACCCCGGCATCCGGACTGGCTTGACTCCCCGGATTCCCAGCCGTTTCGGACTGCGCCTGTCCGGATACTGCACCTGCAGCTTCCGTCCCTGTCTTGCCCGTTTTCAGCTCATCCGTCTCCAGCCTGGTGTAGAAGCAGGAACGATGTCCGGTATGGCAGGCGGCCCCGGTTTGTTCCACCTTCAGCAGCAGTGTATCACCGTCGCAATCGATGCTGATGGACCTGACCTGCTGAAAGTGACCCGACGTCTCTCCCTTCAGCCAGAGCTTCTGCCTGCTTCTGCTGTAATAATGCGCTTTCCCCGTTTCAATGGTCTTTTTGAGAGATTCCTCATTCATATAGGCCAGCATCAAAACCTCATCCGTCCTGATGTCCTGGGCCACAGCCGGTATCAGTCCCTGCGGGTCGAATTTTACCAGCTCTAAAATATTCTTCATTTTATAACCTCATCTCGATTCCTTTTCCTTTTAAGTACATTTTCAGGTCACGAATCTCCATTTCCCGGAAATGAAACAAGGATGCCGCCAGAACCGCGTCGGCCATTCCGTCGGTAAGAGCTTCGCGGAAATGTTCCATGGTGCCGGCTCCGCCCGAGGCGATGACCGGTATGTTCACACTCCTGGAAACAGAAGCTGTGAGCTCGATGTCGTAACCGTTCTTTGTTCCGTCGCAATCCATGCTCGTCAGCAGAATCTCACCTGCGCCCAGCTTTTCCGCCTCTGCGGCCCATTCCACCGCATCTCTGCCGGTATTGACGCGCCCGCCGTTCAGATAGACCTCCCAGCCTTCTCCATTCACCCGCTTCTTTGCATCGATCGCCACGACAACGCACTGCCTTCCGAAGCGGTAAGCAGCTTCCGATATCAATTCGGGCCTTTTTAATGCCGCAGAGTTTACAGAAATTTTGTCGGCGCCGGCTTTGAGAATTTCCCTGAAATCATCTGCAGTCCTGATCCCGCCCCCGACCGTAAACGGGATGAATACCCGCTCCGCCACGTGCCGCACCACATCCAGCATAATGCTGCGGGCATCCGAGGATGCCGTGATATCCAGAAAGGTCAGCTCATCGGCACCGGCCTGGTCATAGAAGGAGGCAATCTCCACCGGATCCCCGGCATCGCGTATATTAACAAAATTAACTCCCTTCACAACCCTTCCGTCATGGACATCAAGGCAGGGAATGATTCGTTTGGTATGCATTTCGTTCTCCCTTGGAGCCTGTTAGGCTCTTATTTCGCTGCGGCTATGGCTTCCTGCAGGTCAATATCGCCTGTATAGAGCGCTTTTCCGACAATCGCACCCGCCACGCCGATTTCCTTCAGATTTTTGATATCCTGAAGGCTGGTGACACCACCGGAGGCTATCACCTCAATATTCACCGCCCTGGCCATGTCTTCCATTGCCTTGAGGTTTGGACCCTTGAGCATGCCATCCCGTGAAATATCGGTATAGATGATGACCTTTGCTCCCAGCTCCTCCATTTTCCTGGCAAAGCCTATGGCGGTGAATTCACTTGTTTTAGCCCAGCCTTCAATGGCCACCATGCCATCCCTGGCGTCGATCGCTACGGCCAGACCGCTGCCGAAAGACTGTACGGCCTTTTTGACCAGCTCGGGGTCTTTCACTGCGGAGGTGCCGAGGATGACTCTCTGTATTCCCTTGCAGAGTATGATCTCCATCATTTCAATGGTTCGGATTCCTCCGCCGAGCTGGATGGGTATGCCCAGCTTCACTGCCATCTCACTGATGACGGCTATATTCTGGGGTTCGCCGAGTCTGGCGCCGTCCAGATCTATCACATGCAGGTATTCTGCTCCAAGCTGCTCAAATTTCAGTGCCATCTCCACCGGGTGCTCGGAATAAACTGTCACATCATTGAACTTCCCCTGAACCAGCCTTACGCATTTACCGTCCTTGACGTCTATGGCGGGATAAATGATCATGTTGCTTCACTCCTGTTATATAGTATTAAATTGTCAGAACAATTAAATCAGGGCCGCCCAGTTTTTCAATATCGCCAGGCCTGTCTCGCCGCTCTTTTCCGGATGAAACTGCGTAGCAAAGACCCTCCCGCTTCCAATGGCGGCATCAAATTCCACACCGTAGCTGCAGGTCGCCGCAACCATCGCCCTGTCCTTCGCTTCCAGATAAAAGGAATGCACAAAATACACATACGGGTTTTCGGGCAATCCGGCAAAAAGCGGACTATTGCCTGTTTTCAACGAATTCCAGCCCATATGTGGCACTTTCAGTCCCAGGTTCTGCGGCAGCCCTTTTATGGCCCCGCTGAAAAGCCCCAGGCCTTTAACGTTTTCGCCGCCTTCCTCGCTGTAATCAAAAAGCAACTGCATGCCAAGGCATATTCCCAGAAAAGGCTTATCCTCTGCAACCGCTTCCCTGACCAACTCAGCTATTGCATATTTCTCAAGGCTGCACATTGCGTCTGCATAAGCGCCGACACCCGGCAGAACAACAGCGTCTGCGCGCCGTATCCGGCCCGTGTCCGACGTTGCTTCCGCCTTCAACCCGATATACTGCAGTGCCTTTTCGACACTTCTAAGATTCCCGACACCATAGTCTATTATCGCAATCAATGTTTTTCACGCCACTCCCTTAAAAGAATCGTTAAAATATTATTCCGGTAACTTTTCCGGGGAACTATACCAACCTTTGCATTCCCCTATCGATTTCACTAAAGCGAAAGGTTTCATTGGTGCAGCCTTTTTGCAATACAAAAAGCCATTGAAAGAACCGGAACCAATATTTTGCCGACTCACAGCTTTTTGCCGGTTATTCTTTCATAAGCCTCGATGTATTTGGCTTCGGTACTTTTAATGACCCGCTCGGGCAATTCGGGTGCAGGGGGCTGTTTATTCCACTTGATTTCCTCCAGGTATTCCCTGAGGAACTGCTTGTCAAAGCTCTTCTGCGGCTTGCCCGGCTGATAGTCGGCCTTCTCCCAGAACCTTGAGGAATCCGGTGTGAAAGCCTCATCGGCGATTACCAGCTTGCCGTCCAGCATACCGAATTCAAATTTGGTATCCGCAAGGATGATCCCCTTGCTTTCCGCATAACTGCTGGCTGCCTTGTACAGCGCTATGCTGACTTCCTTCAGCTGCGTGGCCATTTCCAGTCCGATCCTCTCTGCCAGCACATCAAACGTAACATTCTCATCATGTCCGTCCGAAACCTTCGTGGAAGGGGTGAATATGGGCTCGGGCAGCCTGTCGCACTGTTTCAGGCCTGCCGGGAGTCTGATCCCGCAGACGCTGCCGGTGGCGTTGTATTCCTTGAGGCCGGAGCCTTCGAGGTAGCCGCGTACAATACATTCAGCCTCTACCATTTTGACCTTGTGGACGAGCATGGACCTTCCCTGCAGCTCCTCAGTAAAACCTGACAGTTCGCCTGGATACCTGGTTACATCCGTGGTAATCATATGATTGCCTATTATGTCGGAGGTATAGTTGAACCAGAATTCCGAAATACTGTTTAGAACCTTTCCCTTATTGGGTATCAGGTTCGGGAAAACAACGTCAAAAGCCGATATTCTGTCGGTAACGACAATCAGCAGCTGGTCGCCCAGATCATAGACGTTTCTGACCTTGCCCTTTATAAATAAAGGCCTGTCAATAAAATTCGTATCATTCATCAGCATGTTTATTCAACCTCGCCATCCATTAATATTATATAAAGCGGCAGGACGCCGTCCTCCGCCTACAGCACTCCTTTGGTGGACATAACGCCCTCTATCCTGTCATCCAGCCGGGCTGCCTCGTCCAGCGCCCTTCCAAAAGCCTTGAACACAGCTTCCGCCATGTGGTGGTTGTTGCTGCCGTACAGAACATTAATATGCAGATTCAACCCTGCGTTGACAGATACGGCTCTGAAAAATTCCTCCACCAGTTCGGTCTCCATGCCTCCGACGCGTTCGTTTGTAAAAGCGATGTTGCACACCAGGTATGGCCTGCCGCCCAGGTCCAGCGACACCATGGCCAATGCTTCGTCCATCGGTACATGGGATGTTCCGTATCTCCTGATGGATTTCTTATCGCCCAGCGCCTCTCTCAAGGCCTGTCCCAGTACGATCCCGACATCCTCGACCGTATGGTGCGAATCCACCTGCAGATCACCGCACGCCTTTATTTCCAGGTCCAGCAGGCCATGCTTCGAAAACAGCGTCAACATATGGTCAAAGAAACCTATACCCGTATCGATGCTGGAAAATCCGCTGCCGTCAATATTCAGCCGCAGTGAAATATCCGTCTCCGCTGTTTTCCTGCTTACAACCGCATTTCTTGGCATACTGCACCTCCGTATTTACAAATATTTGGCGTCTACTCACCTATTATACAAAAGTATCCTGTATAAATCCACATCATTTCAATATCCGGTCAAGGGCTTCGATTACGCTGTCCATTTCATCATCCGTTCCGATACTGATACGAAGGTGATTGTCGATAAGCGGCTTTTTAAAGTACCTTACCAGTATGCCCTGTTCACGAAGCTGCAGGAATATTTTTTCTGCTGAGACAGTTTCATGAGAGGCAAACACAAAGTTGGCGGCGGATTCGGCTACTTGAAACCCTCTGCTGCGCAATTGGTCCGTGAACCGCTCCCTTGTAGCGATGACCCTGCCGGTGATCGCCCTGTAGTACGCCGCATCCTTTAAAGCCTCCGTACCGGCAATGATGGCCAGCCTGTCAAGAGTATATGAGTTGAAGGAATTTTTAACGCTTTCCAGCGCAGCGATCAATTCTCTGTCACCGAATGCAAAACCAATCCTCATGCCGGCCAGTGAACGGGATTTGGAAAAAGTATGGACCACCAGCAGGTTGGGGTATTCGTCAATCAACCCGACTGCCGATTCTCCTCCGTAGTCGATATAAGCCTCGTCGATTATCACCACGGTATCGGGATTGCCCTCCAGGATGCCGCGTATGGCGGACAGCGGCAATGCTTTTCCGGTTGGCGCATTGGGATTGGCTATGATGATTCCCCCGCTGCTTTGCATCAGCTGATCAGGGGGTAGGTTGAATTCGCTGTCCAATGGTGTTGTAACATAATCCAGCTTAAAAAGCGATGCATAAACGGGATAAAAAGAGTAGGTGATATTGGGAAACACGATTGTCCTTCCCGGATCAAAAAAAGCCATAAAGGAGAAAGCCAGCACTTCGTCGGACCCATTGCCCGCAAATATCTGCTCCTTTTTTACACCGTAGCTCACAGCAGCGGCGCTGACAAGACTGTCGCAGGTCGGATCGGGGTAGAGCCGGAGGCTTTCGCCGGCCTCCTGCCTAATTGCTTCCAGTACCTTTGGAGACGGGCCGTATGGATTTTCATTCGTATTCAGCTTGATATATTTTTTGTCTCGCGGCTGTTCACCGGGAACATAGGGTTCCAATCCTCTCGCCAGCCTGCTCCAGTATTTGTTCATGGCTTACTCCTCTCCTTTGCGGGAATGTGTTTATGCAAGCTGCTCTATTGCTTCCGCGGCTGTTCGAAAAGCCGCAGCCGCAAGGGCAGGCAGCCGCACTTCAGGTTAAAGCTATACACGAGGTTCGAGTAAAACTCCAGGTTATAGCTGAAATCAAGGTTGTATCCATCCGTTACCTTTTATCAAAACGTATGCCGATTGCATTGGCATGGGCATCCAGCCCCTCTGATGCGGCAAAAAGCTCCACATCTCTGCTGACCTTTTCCAGTGCCTTTTTTGTATAGGAAATGACACTGGATTTTTTCATATAGTCCGCTACATTCAACGGTGAAAAGAAGCGCGCAGTCCCTCCGGTAGGCAGCACATGGTTCGGGCCTGCAAAATAGTCACCCAACGGCTCCGGCGACCAGTGTCCCAAAAACACAGCCCCTGCGTTCTTCACCTGGGACAGCCGGTTGAAAGGCTCTTCAATACACAGCTCCAGGTGCTCCGGCGCAATACGGTTCACAAGGGCCATGGCTTCATCCAGGTTGTTTACGATCACAGCGGCGCCGTAATTAGCAAGCGATTTGTCCAGTATGTCCTTTCTTGAAAGCCGCCCATACTGCTTTTCAATTTCCATAACTACCTCTGCAGCCAGCTTTTCAGACGGGGTTACCAGTATTGCTGCCGCAAGG
>JAEZMC010000026.1 GCA_023435805.1 Bacillota bacterium
AGTGAAAAACACTTACATATAAATAATTATACATCAAAATGTATATTCAGTCTTATTCCCAGGGAAGCCTGATGAATTTTTCAAGGTAAAGTCTATTAATACCGGGGTCGCCGTCATATTTCCGAAGTACCTCCTCCATGCCGCTGATCAATCCTACCGGTATGGAAAGACGGGATGAAACCTGGTGCAGGATGACCGAAGCTTCGGCGATCAACTCGGGTGAGCTGGCACCCAGCAAATTTGCATTGTTGACAAGCCTGTCCACCTGAAGCCTGGCGCTTCCCTGTATTTCAGCGATCGTCCTTTCTATTTCGTCAGCCGTTCCGGTCATCGGCCGCCTGGTATTGATAACAAAGTAGTGAATATAATCCTCAAGGACAATCCGGGATTGGTACCTGGACACCGCTCTGGCTCCAAGGTCGTCCCCCCCCACATCCAGCACCACATGATAGCTTCTGTCCTCAAACAGTGTATTGATCTCGGGCGGAAGCGAAGGTACATCCACATTTGTGTTGGCATATACGGGCGCAACCACCTTAATGCCTCTCTGCTCCAGTTCCCCTCGTGCATCGGCTCTCCGGAAAAACGGATTGACGATGTCCAGATCGACGATAGCCGTCTTCTTTCCGGCACGGGCCAGCTGGATGGCAAAGTTGACGGCAACCTCGGTTTTACCGCTACCAAAATGACCAGTAAAAATAGTTATCCTTTTATCAAACATCATTACCTCCTTGTCAACTCCCGCATACGGGGCAATACGCGTCCCGCGCCGTCCGGAGATCTTCCTCCGGGCATCTATTTTCTGCCGGTCAGATCCCTTACAACCTCGCTGGCAATAATCAACCCGGCAGCGGGAGGTACAAATGCCGTACTTCCGGGTATATTGCGCCTGTCGGTGCATTTTCTCTCCGCACCCTTTGGGCAGACACAGCCTTCACGGCAGCTGGTCTGATCGTTCTCCAGCGTCGGCGAGGGGATTTCGCTTGAAAACAGCACCTTCAGCGAGGTAATTCCACGGTCTCTCAGTTCCTTTCTCATCACCCTCGCAAGAGGGTCGACGGAGGTCTTGCTGATGTCCGTGATTTCCAGCTTCGTCGGGTCAAACTTGTTGCCCGTCCCCATGCTGCAGATGATGGGAATACCTTTTTCACGGGCTTTCATAACCAGGTCGATTTTCGCCGTAACCGTATCTATGGCGTCGACAATATAATCGATATCCCCGTCCAGCAGCTGCCCGGCCGTCTCCGGCAGGTAAAACAGCTGATGTGTCTCCACCTCTGCCTTCGGGTTGATATCCAGTATTCTCTCCTTCATTACGTCAACTTTAGGTTTGCCGATCGTTTTTCTGGTGGCATGGAGCTGTCTGTTGGAATTGGTCAGGCAGACCAGGTCATCGTCGACCAGTATGAATTTCCCGACGCCGCTTCGCACAAGCCCTTCCACAACAAAGCTGCCGACGCCACCGACGCCGAAAACAGCTACCTTTGAACGCTCCAGCTTCTCCATCGCCTCACGTCCCACCAACATTTCAAATCTAGAAAATGCATGCAGCATTATTGAGTCCCATCCTCTATCAAAATAATTTTCCATACCTTGCCGGACTTCCCAAGCTGGGCCGACATAGGCTGTCTTACCTGTGAATCCTCACTGAGCCCGAGCACCTGATAATAGGTAATCGTGCAAATGTTATCCTTTACAGCTTCCCCCTTAATGCTATCGAACCTTGCGGCCTTCAGAAGCTGACTGTATACGGATGCGCTGTCTGCGTCTATATCACTTTTACTGATTTCCTCCACGCCGAACTGCTTCAGCATGCCCAGTCTTAGCTTAAATCCGCTGTCCAGCAATTCCATTGCTTTGGAATAATCCTTTTCCGAACCCAGATAGGAATAGAAGCTTTTCAGCACTTTTACCGGGTCACTGTCCTCTTTATTCCCTCCGGTACCATTGCCGGTATGGATGGCACCTCCCGTACCGGTGCTGTCACCGCCGGCCGCAATGGCACCGGACGAGGCAGCAGCTGTCCCGCTTCCGGCAGTTTCTGGCTTTTGCTCACTGCCGTCCAAATTCAATAGCAGGTTTTGTTTAATGTTATAAAGCACCTCGGTCTGTGTGATTCCGGAGCGTACATCCGTTTTCAGACTAATAGCCTGTCTCAGCTTTAATATGCCCGCAGAATGCCATGCTGCAAACTCGTAATCATACAGATAAGCCGGATTGCTGTTCTTTCCCAGAATCTCGCCTGATGGCGTCCTGCTTGCCCGGATGACATATTCGCCGCTGACGCAGTCAAAAACATCAAGCAGGTTGGCTTCCTGAAAGCTGCTGAGATGCGGAGGGTCACCAAAGCTATAGGCTAGCAGGCTGAAATCCTTGTTGAAAGACATTTTCCCATATAGGCCCGGGTAGGAAAACAGCTTCTTAACGGACATATCCTCCAGTTTAACCATATACATGGACGCCTGTGTATACGCCCCGATCGGAGCGCCCTGCACCAGCAGGTACAGCTGCGACTGCACCGGGTTCAGCAAAGCCTGGCCGATTTTAAACGCTTCAGTACTGCCTTTCTCCTTTTCCCTGTTTTCAAAAATACCTTCCAGCTCGGGGAGGCTTCCTTCGTCCAGTTCATTGACAGTACCGACGCCTCCAAGGTAATATTGCAGCCTTATAAAGGTCTTCCCGCTGCTGCTCCGGCACAGCTTCAAATCAAGATCATATTCCGGCGTATTGTTGGAAACAGCTACCTTCTCTTCGTTCAGAAGCACTTCAGACTCCTCCGGGAGCGTTTGCTCCTGGGACACAGCAGTGTCCTGCATACCTGTTCCGGTCCCGGAGGCCTGTTGAGCGGTGCTTTCCGAAACCGGTGCCGTATTCTGCGTATCCTGGGGTTCCTGCCCCGTTTGCCGTGCCCGGTTTATTAAACCGGAATCAAAATACACGAATATAGCAGCAATCAGCACAACAACTGCTGCTGCGGCAATGAAAAGCTTCCGTTTATCCATAAAAACCACCCGCGGCCTTTCCCGTAATACATTCTCCCTGACGTCCTGAAAGCCGCCCGGGACAATCATATAATTATATTATACAGGAAGATTTATGCATGGGCAATTTATGCCGCAGTAAATTTAAATATTCAGCTAAATCATCAAGCTATCTGTCAAAATAAGCAAAACTAAACTTACTCCCGCAGCCTTTCCATGAATTGCAAAGTTTGTTATAATAGGATAGGCGATACGCCTGAAGAGACATAACCGGGGAATATCCCCATGAATATAAAGAATGGAGATTATGACAGCTATGAAATACGTTGTTGTACTGGGAGACGGCATGGCGGACTACCGCGTAGCCCAGCTTGGAAACCGCACTCCGTTGCAGTGTGCATGTAAACCTCATATAGATTATCTTGCCGAGCACGGCGAAACAGGTATGGTTAAGACGGTTCCGGACGGCATACCTCCCGGAAGCGATGCCGCCAACCTTTCCGTCATGGGCTATAATCCAAGGCAATACTATACCGGCAGATCTCCTCTGGAAGCCGTCAGTATGGGCGTCGAACTGGCCGATACAGACCTGGCCTTCCGCTGCAATCTGGTTACGCTGGACCTGGATGGGTCTTATGAAGCTTCATCGATGCTGGACTACAGTTCGGATGAAATATCCACCCCCGAAGCTGCCGAGCTGATCCGTGAAATAAACCTGCACCTGGCCGGAGATGATATTGTATTCCACCCCGGGATCAGCTACAGGCACTGCATGGTCTGGAAGAAAGGCACCGGCAGCAGAACGCTGACGCCTCCCCATGACATACTGGAAAAGAACATTGCTCCATACCTGCCTTCGGGTGACAACAGCGATATGCTGCTGTCCATGATGAAAAAGAGCTACGATATATTGAAAGACCACCCGGTAAATCGGGACAGGGCTGCCCGCGGGCTTCGTCCCGCCAATTCCATATGGCTTTGGGGAGAAGGCAGAAGACCCGCCATTCCCAAATTCTTCGATAAATACGGAGTTACCGGTTCAGTAGTTTCCGCAGTGGACCTCATCAAGGGAATCGGCATGTGCGCCGGTCTGCACTCCGTTGATGTCGAAGGTGCCACCGGCAATATCCATACCAATTTCAGGGGCAAAGCGGAGGCTGCATTGAAGGAACTGCACGATGGCAAGGATTTCGTATATGTCCATATAGAGGCGCCGGATGAATGCGGGCACCGGTTTGAAATCGAAAACAAAGTCAAGTCCATAGAATATATCGACAAGCTGGTAGTGGAACCGTTACTGGAAGGCCTTGAAGCCTTTGACGATTACAGCGTCCTGGTTCTGCCGGATCATCCCACGCCGCTGTCGCTGAGAACCCATACCTCCGAGCCCGTCCCCTATATCATTTACAGAAAAAGCGGCGAGAAGCCCTCCGGAGTCGCAGGCTACGATGAGTTCCAGGCTCAAAGGACCGGCATATATATTGAAGAAGGCTATACGCTGATGGATCGGTTTTTAGGCAAATAGACAGAAATTAAAGGCTCTATGTCAATAGTTGGGGTGGGGCTCAAGTAAAATAAAGTG
>JAEZMC010000230.1 GCA_023435805.1 Bacillota bacterium
GTATGGAGGTCACTCAAAAAATATTGGGCAATGCAGTCATTGCCGAGAATATCGAAGATGTCATTTCAGAAATAAAAAAAGGAAAGGGACTGACGCCTCCGCTGACGGCATTGAAATATTTCCCGCCCATGGTGATTTCCATGATCAAGATCGGCGAAGAATCCGGCAGCCTGGACTTTGCGCTGGAGAAATCCGCAGATTTTTACGACCAGGAGGTTGAAACCTCATTGCAGCGGCTGGCATCCATGATCGAGCCTGCGGTTATTATAGCGATGGCGCTCGTTGTAGCCTTCATCATATTGAGCATCCTTTACCCCATGATGAGCATCTATCAGAATATGTCTGCCTGACAACCACATCTTCGCAGAACAAAACCACAGTTATGACAAAGCAAACTTATCATGACGGCTTAAACCACGTCATGACAGCTTCATCGACCCATTAAACCGGGCTTCGACCAATAAAACGTATAATGCCGGGATTCTGCTTACATATCGGAGCAGACCGTTATTATAAAAAACAATATTGAAAGGGGTACAAATCCATGAAGAAGGAAATGAAAAAGCTTTTGAGCAAAATGCAGGTTAAAAAGGCCAGAAGGTATTCCAACAACAAGGGCTTCTCACTGATCGAGCTCCTGATCGTCATCGCGATCATGGGCATCCTGGCGGTTATCGCCTTCAACATGTTCGGCGGCGTTCTGATCAACAGCAAGAAGAGGGCGGATTCACAGCAGGCCAGAAACCTTGAAAAGGCCATACTGACCTACTGCATCGACTCCAGTGACTGGGAATTGACAAAAGGTAAGATCGGTGCTGCCTCCATCGATAAGGCAACAGATGTCGGTCTGATCAAATCCTTGCTCCAGGAAATCAAAATAGAGAATGAGTCCTACGGCCCGGTTCTCTCACCCAAATATCCCGAGGATGAAAGTGCTGCCTCCGACAGGAACGTTGAGGCCTTTCTGCCGCAGTGGAGCACAGACAACGGCGGCAGCTACGAGGGCTGGAAAATAGACATATATCCGCTGAAGCAGTCCGTTACGGTCGTTCCTACTGAAAAGACCGACGAATGCAAGGTGACCACGCATTAATAGCAGGACGCACTTCCGGCCCCGCTGTCGTCCGGCGGCGGGGAGGCACTATTTTATGACGGCCTCGGGTGAATGGTGATGAAAAAAAACAACAGGGGCTTCAGCCTCATAGAGCTGTTGATTGCGGTGGCGGTCAGCGCACTGGCCGCGCCGCTCGTATTCTGGATCTTCTCATACGGTATTCAATCCTATTCAAGCTACAGCAAATACATGGAGCAGCACTACAAGGTGATGGACGTTACCCAGCGCATACGGAAGGATATTGAAGAAGCGGCAGCCTACAAGGTCGTGTATGATGCCACGGTAACGCCTATTCCCGCCAGTGTGCTGACGCTCTGGATACCGGACGGCGATTCCGATTACAACACCTTTACCATCAGAACCTGGAGGATCGGAGACGGCGGTCTGTTTCTGAAAAGCAGCACCGGCACGGCTGAGGATGGCAGAGCAGCTGCGCTGGATGGCTCCGGTTACTCCGGGGTACTGGACGGGCTTGATACGGCAACGGTCGAAGCTGTGCCCAACTATATGCCCACAAGGTTTGAATGCATTGACGACCGTATTTTGCTCTCCATCAAGCCCTTGGCTGATAATACAGCCGCAGCAAAGAACCGCAATGTCAACCAACCTGTTGTAACGGAGTTTTCCGTCCGGTACAAGGAAAAGATCAACTAGGCGGCCTGTATTGCAGGCCGCGAATCAATGAAGCAGCTTTGCGAAGCTTTGTAAACAGCTGTGAATTACCGACGCTGCAAACTGCGAGGAGGAATACGGATGAATGATATCAACCTGCTGATTGACGAGGACAAAAAGTTCCAGGCGGGTGAAACGAAAACGGCGGGAAAGGCCAGGGCGGCGGGGAAAATTGCGCTGGCCGTGCTGGTGCTTTCAATCGCCGCAGCTGTCATGGCAGCGCCCATACTGTATGAAAAGGCTTTACACCAGCAGCTGGTATCCGTTCAAAACCGGATGAAGTCGGAGAAGTTCAAGGAAGCGGAAGCCGTCAAATCCCGACTGGCGGCTGCGGGTCAGCAGCTGGAAGACAAGAAGGACATCATCCGAAGCATAGACGCCCAGGCTGTTCCCGTCAATGAATTGTTGAATGCCGTAAGGAACAATACGCCTGAGGGCTGCACAATCAACGAAATTCAATATGAAAACAACACGCTCAGTCTCAATATCAGGGTTCAGGAAATTTCCGGCGCGGCAGAGTTCCTGCTGAATATGGACAGGCTTGGCAATATCAGCCTTTCGGAACGTTCCAGCGCGATCAAAATCAATACGAACGGCGAGTACGTATTTCATTTTGACATAGGCCGGAAGGAGGGCGAATAGCATGTCCATCGGAAAAAAAGAACTGAAGCTGCTTGCTGTTCTGTGCGTTCTCGCATACATACTGGCCTTTTACAAATTTATCTGGCTGCCGGTTATACCCGCTATCGGCGAGGCGAAAAGCAAAATGGATATTGCGCAGAGAAAGCTGGAGTCGCTCGAAGCAGACCTTAAAAACATTGAAAGTCTCAAAACACAGCTTGCTGTACAAAACACATCAAATGAAAGGATTGATGAATATCTCATGAACAGCGCAAACATGGTTGACAGTCTTGAATATGTAGACAAGCTGACCAGACTGATCGGAGACAATATTAGGGAGCTGAATATTGCAAAGCCCGAGCAAAAGCATGTGACAACAGCGAAGAATCCGGCAGCCAACGATACCGAGCTGAAGGAGAATACCGACAGCAGCAAAACATACTATGAGATCAAAATGGATTTCAGGGCGTTCATGACCTATTCATCGGCCCTGGAGCTTGTGAAATACATCGAGGGCGGAACCCGGAGAGTAAAAATAACGCGATTTTTTGTAAAAAC
>JAEZMC010000275.1 GCA_023435805.1 Bacillota bacterium
GGACCTGTGGAACGGGCATGGATCTTGTCGTCTACCAGATGCGCAAGCTTCAGGATATACATGTATCCGACCGTTACGCGGTTTTCAAACGGTGTTCCCGTCCGGCCGTCATAGAGTACGGTCTTGCCGTCCGCCGAAAGCCCGGCCTTCTTGAGCGTTTCAATGATGTCATCTTCCGTCGCGCCGTCAAATACGGGTGTGGCGATCTTCCAGCCCAATGCTTTGGCTGCGTAGCCGAGATGCACTTCCAGCACCTGTCCGATGTTCATACGTGAAGGAACGCCCAGCGGATTGAGTACGATTTCAAGCGGCGTACCGTCCGGCAGGAAAGGCATATCCTCTTCAGGAAGTATCCTTGAGATAACACCCTTGTTACCGTGTCTTCCAGCCATCTTGTCTCCGACGGATATCTTTCTTTTCTGTGCGATATAGCACCTTACCAGCTGATTGACTCCGGGCGGCAGCTCGTCGCCGTTTTCCCTGGTGAAGACCTTTACGTCAACAATGATACCCGTTTCTCCATGGGGTACACGCAGGGAGGTATCCCGGACCTCTCTCGCCTTTTCACCAAAGATCGCTCTCAGCAGCCTTTCTTCGGCCGTCAGCTCTGTTTCACCCTTTGGGGTGACCTTGCCGACCAGTATGTCACCAGCCCGTACCTCTGCACCGATGCGGATGATACCTCTGTCGTCAAGATCCTTTAAGGACTCTTCGCTGACATTGGGTATATCGCGGGTTATTTCTTCAGGTCCCAGTTTGGTGTCTCTGGATTCAGCCTCATATTCTTCGATATGGATCGAGGTGAATACATCATCCTTTACCAGTTTTTCACTGATCAGGATGGCATCCTCGTAGTTGTAACCCTCCCAGGTCATGAAACCGATGAGGATATTCTTACCCAGAGCAATTTCGCCGTTATCCGTTGAAGGACCGTCTGCAATGACGCCGCCTTTTTCGATAACGTCGCCTTTTCTGACGATGGGTCGCTGATTGGTACAGGTACCCTGGTTGGAACGTATGTATTTAAGTAACTTGTAAACATCCTTTTTGCCGCTTTTCGTCCGTATAACAATTTCATTGGCAGCGACCTTCTCGACTGTACCGGCATTGCGTGCAAGCACGACCGTGCCGGAGTCTTTTGCAGCCTTATATTCAATACCTGTTCCGATGATAGGCGAATGGGGCTTGATCAGCGGCACCGCCTGACGCTGCATGTTGGAGCCCATCAGGGCACGGTTGGCGTCGTCGTTTTCCAGGAACGGGATCATTGCTGTCGCAACAGATACCAGCTGTTTGGGCGATACATCCATAAAGTCAACGCGGTTGCTTTCCACTTCAAGAATATCATCCATGTACCTGGAAAGCACCTTCTTGGCCACGAATTTGCCATCGCTGTCAAGCGGTTCGTTTGCCTGCGCAACAATATATTTGTCCTCTTCATCAGCAGTGAGGTAGACGATTTCTTCGGATACGATGCCAAGCTCCTTGTTAATTCTTCTGTAAGGAGCTTCAATAAACCCATACTCATTGATGCGGGCATAGGTGCTCAAGGAACCGATCAGACCGATGTTCGGACCTTCAGGCGTCTCAATCGGGCACATACGTCCATAATGGGAATGATGAACGTCACGGACTTCAAAGCCTGCGCGCTCTCTGCTGAGACCACCTGGTCCCAAAGCACTGAGCCTTCTTTTATGTGTCAATTCGGCAAGTGGGTTGGTCTGATCCATAAACTGCGACAGCTGGCTGCTTCCAAAGAATTCCTTAATGGCTGCCGCCACCGGCCTGATATTGATCAAGGCCTGCGGTGTTACAATGTCAATATCCTGGATGGTCATTCTTTCACGAACCACTCGTTCCATCCTGGCCAGACCGATTCTGAACTGGTTCTGCAGAAGCTCGCCCACACAGCGCAGCCTTCTGTTGCCCAGATGGTCGATATCGTCATGGTTTCCGACACCGTAATTCAAATGTATCAAATAGTTGATGGAGGATATGATGTCCTCGACGGTGATATATTTGGGAACCAGCGTATCAATATTTTCCTTCAGCGCCTTTTTCAGGTCTTCCTGGGACTGGTTCTCCTCCATCAGTTTTTTCAGTACTTCATGCCTGACTCTTTCATTAATGCCCAAATCACTTACGTCGAAATCCACAAAAGCTTTCAGGTCAACCGTTCCATTGCCGATCACCCTGATTTTTTTGCCTTCGATGTTCAGATAAACCGAATTGATGCCTGCATTCTGTATGATTTCAGACTTCTGCCTATCTATCAGCTCATCTTCTCCTACGAGGATCTCACCGGTGAGAGGATGAACAATTTTTTCAGCCGAACGAAAGCCACTGATCCTTGAGGCGATCGAGAGCTTCTTGTTGAATTTGAACCTGCCGAATTTAGCAAGGTCATATCTCTTGGGATCGAAAAACAGACTGTTCAAAAGCGTCGTAGCGCTTTCAACCGTTGGAGGCTCGCCGGGCCGCAGTCTCTTATATATTTCAATCAGACCTTCATCCGTAGTCTTTGCATTGTCCTTTTGTATGGTGGCTAAGATTCTTTCGTCATCACCAAGCAGCTCCGTAATGGACAGGTCGGTGCCATAACCCAGTGCACGGATCAGTACGGTGATAGGCAGCTTTCTGGTACGGTCAATTCTGACAGACATGACATCGTTGGAATCTGTTTCATATTCCAGCCAGGCGCCGCGGTTGGGAATAACGGTAGTGGAAAACAGCTGTTTTCCGGTCCTGTCTACTTTAGTGGAGAAATAAATGCCGGGTGACCTGACGAGCTGACTGACAATAACACGCTCGGCTCCATTGATAACGAAGGTGCCGTTTTCGGTCATCAGTGGGAAATCACCCATAAAGATTTCCTGCTCTTTTACTTCACCGGTTTCTTTATTGATCAGGCGTACTTTGACCTTCAGAGGAGCTGAATAGGTCGTATCCCTTTCCTTGCATTCCTCAACGCTGTACTTGGGATTGTCATCTTCCAGTTTGTAATCCGGGAACTCCAATATCAGGTTGCCGGTATAATCCGTAATCGGCGAAACGTCCCTGAATACTTCGCGGAGTCCCTCTTCCAGAAACCATCTGTAAGAGTTCTTTTGTACCTCGATTAGATTGGGCATATCCAGGACTTCATCAATCTTGGAATAACTCATTCTCGTATTCCGGCCCATTTGAACGGGATGTACCATTAAAAATCACCTCATAAATTATGACTTGTTTCAAATTGAACATCGCGCGAAATTTTCCACTGATTTTTTCAAACGCAGCGTTATTTCGCTTTCTACATGAAAGGCTTGCTTCATGCAATCCATCCGGACCACCGGCAGTTTCAGTCTGACACACCGGTGTATATTAAAGCTTTTAGTAGTATTATTAAAAGCTTTTGGGGCATAATCACTGCATCGATTCCGGAGGCGCGGGCCTCCTTCCGTATCCGGCACTATTACATCCGGACGTTTAAATAAAAACTCCGTGCATAAAATTGCCTGAATAGCCATTAATAAATTATTAACAATTCTTGTCTATTTTATTCTCCTGTGCTATAATCAACTTGCGACCGATTCAGGTCCATTTCCTGAAAGATATACAAGTATCAGCTTATAACGCAGTTTATAATTTTAACATAACATGGATAACTTGTCAATGTGTTTTTTGCATGTTTTTCTTTGGCATGCATTTTTCCGTTTCTTTAGAAAAATAAAAAAGTGCTCTGCGTGAGAGCACTTTTTAGGCCGTATAAATAAACGGTTTTGCTGTCGGATATGTTATTTGATTTCTACAGTTGCGCCAACTTCCTTGAACTTAGCTTCGATGGAAGTAGCTTCGTCCTTGGATACATTCTCTTTAACAGTCTTGGGAGCACCGTCAACGAGGTCTTTTGCTTCTTTGAGGCCAAGGCCGGTGATTTCTCTAACAACCTTGATAACCTTGATCTTGTCTGCGCCGACTTCCTTGAGGATTACGTTGAATTCTGGCTTTTCTTCAGCTGCCGGAGCTGCCGCTGCTCCTGCTACGGGAGCTGCTGCTACTGCCATGGGAGCTGCAGCGGATACGCCGAATTCTTCTTCCAGAGCCTTTACGAGCTCGGACAGTTCCAATACTGTCAATGCCTTTACATCTTCAATCAGCTTTAAAACTTTATCGCTAGCCATTTTAAAATACCTCCAACATTTTAATTTAAAATTTGATTTAATACACTAATAGCCTGGGGGCAACGAACCCCGCTTGCTTTCGGCACATTTTACTGTGTAAAACCGCCTCGATTATGCGTTTGCTTTCTGTTCTGCGATAGCATTCAATGCAATAGCCAGACCGCGGATGTTCCCGTTGAGAACGTTTACCAGGCCCGATATCGGTGCATTGAAACCACCAAGTACCCTTGCGATGAGGACTTCCCTCGGCGGCAGTTCGGCCAGAGCCTTTACTCCGTTGAGGTCGATGATTTTTCCTTCTACTACGCCAACCTTGATCTCTAGCTTGTCATACTTTTTCGCATACTCGCTCAAAACCTTGGCAGGAGCAACGGGGTCGGAATCACTTGACGCCATTGCCGTAGGTCCGTTCAAATAAGTGTCCAGATCACCCAGTCCATTTTCTTTGGCAGCAAATCGGGTCAGCGTGTTCTTAACTACCTTGTATTCAACACCCGCTTTCCTCAATGCGCTTCTGAGCTCGGTGTCCTGTTCAACGGTCAATCCCCTGTAATCCGCAAAAACCATTGCTTTTGCAGCCTTCATTTTATTGCTGATTCCTTCAACAACTTCACGTTTCTGGTTTAGGGTATTTTCCTTAGGCAAATTTTCCACCTCCTTCATATCTATTAAAAAGCCCTTGTATATCTACATGCGGCAGACATACAAGGGTTAAGCACCTTAGTTGGTTAGTAAAACGCTTTTACCTCGGCAGGTAGGCTTTCGCCGTTACGCTGATGCACCTGCTGTCTGTGGCATGTGACATATTCAATTTTGGAACACTGTATATATTACATTATCATGAATGGCTTGTAAAGCCTTTTTGTCAAAAAACTCTGCAAGCTGCCGGCAAACACTACTCCGTAACCCTGGTAGGATTGACCTTTATTCCAGGGCCCATTGTCGATGATACGACAACACTCTTGAGGTACTGCCCTTTTGCCGCTACCGGTTTTGCCTTAATGATGGCGTCCATAAGGGTCCGGAAGTTGTCAATCAGTTTAGCATCGTCAAAAGATACCTTGCCAATGGGGCAGTGGATGATGTTTGTCTTGTCGAGCCTGTACTCTATCTTACCGGCTTTGATGTCGGCTATGGCTTTTGCTACGTCCATGGTGACCGTACCGGCCTTCGGGTTCGGCATGAGGCCCTTCGGACCGAGCACCTTACCGAGTCTTCCTACAACGCCCATCATATCGGGAGTAGCAACGACCACATCAAAATCAAACCAGTTTTCATTTTGTATTTTTGCAACAAGTTCTTCAGCGCCTACAAAATCGGCTCCAGCCTGTTCGGCTTCCTTCTGCTTGTCGCCCTTTGCGAATACGAGTACCCTTACAACCTTACCGGTGCCGTGCGGAAGTACGACCGCGCCTCTGACCTGCTGATCCGCATGCCTTGAGTCAACACCGAGCTTTATATGTGCTTCAACAGTTTCATCAAACTTTGCTTTCGCCGTCTTTTTTGCGAGATCCAATGCCTGGGCCGGATCATACAAAGTTGCTCTGTCTACGAGCTTTGCGCTCTCGACGTATTTCTTTCCTCTCTTCATTATTATCCTCTCCTTCGTGGTTAATTTTTTCGGGAGCTTCAGCTCCCTCCCACTTTCCGGGTTGCATGTGCGGTCAGCAAATACCCTCTAAGACCTGTGTACTTGCGACCAGTCCGGGCGTATTAGTCTTCTACTACGATGCCCATGCTTCTGGCGGTACCTGCTATCATGCTGGCAGCCGATTCAATGCTTGCGGCGTTGAGATCCGGCATTTTCAATTCAGCTATCTTTTTTACTTCTGCCATAGATATCTTTGCCACTTTTTCCTTGTTCGGCTTACCGGAACCGCTTTCGATTTTGCATGCCTTCTTCAGAAGCACTGCTGCCGGAGGAGTCTTCGTAATAAAGGAAAAGGACCTGTCACCGTATATGGTGATGACGACAGGAATAATCAATCCTGCATCCTTAGCCGTTCTTTCATTAAACTCCTTGCAAAATCCCATGATGTTAACACCATGCTGTCCTAAAGCTGGTCCAACCGGTGGAGCCGGAGTTGCCTTCCCCGCAGGAATCTGAAGCTTTACATAACCTGTAATTTTCTTTGCCATGGCTTTCATCCACCTCCCAATCTTTTATCGGAAACTGCGACAAGCTGCATACCCCGGAACGTTACGTGCCCGCCGGTGCTGCCTGCTTCGTTCAATTTCCACAATTTATAGAAAGAGACCTTACGGTCTGCTTACTATCCGTATTATAGCTTTTGTATCTGTGTAAGTTCAAGCTCTACAGGGGTTTCCCTGCCGAACATGGAAACAGCGACTCTTACCTTCTTCTTCTCCAGGTTGATCTCTTCAACGATGCCAATGAAGTTTTCCAGCGGGCCGTTTGTTACCCTTACATTATCATTCACTTCGTAGTCAAGTACAGGCGCGAATTCTTCCACACCCATGATCCGAACCTCTTCATCCGAAAGCGGCACAGGTTTGGATCCCGGTCCTACGAAACCGGTGACACCTCTGGTATTCCTTACCACGTACCAGGATTCATCGGTCATAATCATCTTAACCAAAACATAACCAGGAAATACTTTTCTCAAGGTGGCCTTTTTCTTTCCGTCCTTGATCTCAATCTGTTCTTCCATCGGAACAACGATATCGACTATATAATCCTGCATACCTCTGTTTTCCACTATCTTCTCAAGATTAGCCTTTACTTTGTTCTCATACCCAGAGTAGGTATGAACTACGTACCACTTAGTTTCTTCAGACAT
>JAEZMC010000289.1 GCA_023435805.1 Bacillota bacterium
CCAGATCCAGCATGGCTCTGAGTCCGTATCTGCCTTTGGTAGATAGCTTCATAATGCACCTCCTTCAATAGCCAACTATTCCAATATGTTATATTTGTTTTATATGTTACACCGAATTAACTTTTAAGTCAATAGAATTTTACCCTGATTCCCAACAAAAATGTACAAGAATAATGAAAGGCCTGACCGGTCAGAATATTCTGCCGGGTCGGCCTTATAAGGCGGCTGAAATGACGGTCAGGGGCCGAAGCCGGTATGCAGCCAATGAAGGCAGGCGAACAGATATGGATCGGCTTTCCTGAATGTAATGAACTGTATGGAATCAATCCACTTTGACAACTTTCTTTTTACCCCGTGCGGACATATATTTCCTCACCAGCCAGAATACAGGCTTCAGCACGGGACTTTCCATATCCTTTGCAACCTTCTTCAGCTCCGCACGGATGGGAATATGCTGAGGGCAGACTTTTTCACATTTTCCGCAGTTTATGCACAGGGAGGCATGTGAAGGCCTGCCGCCGGCTATGCCTCCTGCAAAGGCCATATATTGGTAGTTGGCATGCTTGAGCTTAAACAGGTGCTTGCTGTTGTAGTAACCGAAGCACATGGGAATATCCACTCCCGCAGGGCACGGCATACAGTAGGCACAGCCGGTGCAGCCCACTTTCATCAGCTTTCTGTAAGTGCCTTTTACACGTTCAAAAAGTGCAAGCTCATCCTGCGTTAGGGAATTCGGTATGGCTTCATTTGCAATCCTGATATTCTCCTCGATATGCGCCTCCTCATTCATGCCTGAGAGCACAACCGTTACGCCAGGGTGGTTCCAAACCCATCGAAACGCCCATTCGGCGGGAGTCCTCTCAGTTTGGGCCGTATCCCATATGTCCTGTATTTCTCCGGGCATCCTTCCCACCAGGGAGCCGCCTCGCAAAGGCTCCATAACAACAACGCCGAGTCCTTTTGAAGCGGCATACTCAAGGCCTTCCTTTCCAGCCTGAAAGTTTTCATCCATATAATTGTACTGAATCTGGCAGAAATCCCATGGATAGTCGTCTACCAGCTTTTTAAACTCCTCCTTTTCGCCGTGGAAGGAGAAGCCAAAGTGAAGAATCTTCCCCGCTTTTTTGGCTCGGTCGATAAATTCAGTTATACCCAGGTCTTTGAGCCGTCGCCAGCCCTTCAGATCATTGATGGCATGGATCAGGTAATAATCCACGCGATCCGTGCGAAGCCTTTTCAACTGGTTATCCAGTATATGCTCCATATCCCTGATAGAATGCACCAGGTAAGGCGGCATCTTCGTAGCAATCTTTACCCTGTCCCTGTAGCCCTTGGCCAGTATATCCCCCAGAATACTTTCGCTCCGGCCTCCATGGTATATGTAGGCTGAATCAAAATAGTTGACACCCTGCTCGATGGCCTGGATGATCTGTTTCTCCGTGCGTTCTTCATCTATTGCGCCGTTTTTTTTCGGATACCGCATACAGCCGTACCCCAATATCGAAAGCTTTTCGCCTGTTTTTCCCATTTCACGGTATAGCATAATAACTCCTCCTTTGATAGAAGACTATGACCGTATTACAACCAGTATACCAGTAAAATGACCGTTATGAAATGGTAATGGAAATTTTATCGGCCTGCGGGGTGGATTTTTATGGTAAAAGACAGAAAAAAACCGGCATGTTCGCCGGTTTTAGAGGGTAAATATCGTGTCTCGTCCAGGTTGTCCAAGGAGGTTTAGACACCCAGCCTGTTGATTCGCATCATTTCATTGGAGGTAAAGTTGGTCTTCGCGATATGGCCTTTCAACGGCATGATCTTCTCATGAATGGCATCTATGAACCATTCCGCCTGCGGGAAGAAGTAGTTTTCAAGCTCGTGAGCGGGAGTGATCCAGTTCTTTGCGCCGATCACAACCGGTGGCGCGTCCAGATCGTCAAACGCCAGCTCGCTGATGGTCTGCGCCATATCCTTCAGGTGGGATCCTCGCTCGCAGGCATCGCTTGCAAGAATGATCCTGCCGGTTTTCTTGATCGATGCAAGAACCTTTTCATAATTGAACGGCACGATGCTTCTGGCATCGATTATTTCGGCGGACAGGCCGTACTTCTCCTCAAGAATCTTCGCCGCGTCCAGCGCACGGTACAATGTCGCGCCGACAGTCAATATCGTGATATCCTTACCTTCCCGTTTGATATCGGGCTCGCCGATCGGCACCTCATAATACCCTTCCGGAACCCCTTCGAGATGGAACAGTTCGCCGATATCGTAAAGCCGCTGGCTTTCAAAAAATACGACAGGGTCCGTGCCCATAAGGGCAGAATTCATCAAACCCTTCGCATCATAAGGCGTTGCAGGAAATACCACCTTCAAGCCCGGTATGTGGGCACAGATGGATGTCCAGTCCTGTGAATGCTGCGCACCATACTTGGAGCCTACCGATATCCTTAAAACGACAGGCATTTTCAAAACGCCCGCACTCATTGCCTGCCACTTGGACAGCTGGTTGAACACTTCATCGCCGGCCCTTCCGAGGAAATCGCTGTACATCAATTCAACAATCACCCTGCCGCCGCTCATGCCGTAACCGACTGCCGAGCCGACGATAGCGCCTTCGGATATGGGCGAGTTGAACAGCCTGTGATACGGAAGCGATTCCGTCAGGCCCCTGTAAACCGCAAAGGCTCCGCCCCAATCCCTGTTTTCCTCGCCGTAGGCGATCAGTGTGGGATCCGTATAGAATTTATCTATAATCGCTTCAAAGACACCATCCCTGAAGTTGTACATCTTGTTCTTTGAGACAGGCTTGCCATCCTGAATGCCAACCCTGATCTTCCTGCTGATCTGCTGAACCCTCGGGTTTTCCTCCTTCGGCATCAGCACCTCGGGAACCCTCTCCTCCATTTTTTCCACTTTCTCGTTGGAAAACATCAGGTCGCCGATCTGGTTGGGATTTGCAACGAGGTTCATTCTTGGCGAAACACTGTCGTCGGTAGCCAGCCTGCATGCCCTGGTGATCAATTCCCTGGTGTTTTCGAGTATTTCTTCGAATGCGTCCGTTTTGGCGACTTTAGCCTTTATCAGGCTCTCCCTGTATCCGATCAATGAATCCTGAGCCAGCCATGCGTCGATTTCTTCCTTTGTCCTGTAGCTGGAGGCATCAGAGGGGGAATGTCCCGTAAACCTGTAGGTCAGCGTATCCAGCAGGACAGGTCCTTCTTTTTCCTCCAGGAGCTTCTTCTTGCGTTTCATGGCATCTATGACCGCCAGCGGGTTGTAGCCGTCGATTCTTTCCGCGTGCATTTGCTCGGGATTGACACCGGCTCCGATTCTGGCTGCCATATCATAACCCATGGTCTCGCCGCGGGTCTGACCGCCCATTCCGTACTGGTTGTTGAATATGTTGATGATAAGCGGCAATCCGCCCCTGTATTCACCTTCCCACAGTTTCCTGTACTGATCCATTGCCGCCATGCAAAGGCCTTCCCATACGGGGCCGCAGCCAAGCGAAGCATCCCCGATATTGGCGATGACAATGCCTTTTTTCCGGTTTACCTTTTTATAGAGCGCTGCACCAACGGAAATATCTCCGGAGCCTCCAACGATCGCGTTGTTGGGATAGATACCAAAGGGCGTGAAGAATGCGTGCATGGAACCGCCAAGACCTTTATGGAAGCCGGTTTCACGTGCAAAAATCTCTGCAAGCGTTCCATATATCAGAAAATCAATGGCCAATTCCTTGACGCTGTTTTTATTTTTCTGTTTTCCTTCGACGACTCTTAAAATAGCACCATCAAAGAACTTTTCCATGATTTCCATCAGTTCTCTGTCGTCCAGCTTCTCGATTGCGGACAAACCCTTTGCAAGGATCTCGCCGTGGCTTCTGTGTGAACCGAATATATAATCGTCCTTGTCCAGAATGTACGCCTGTCCAACGGAGGACGCCTCCTGGCCGAGCGAAAGATGCGCAGGTCCGGGATGGTTATATGAAATGCCGTTGTATTCGTTTGTTGTTTTAATGGAGTTGAGCATGGTCTCAAATTCCCTTATGATGGCCATGTCCCTGTAAATCCTGAGAAAATCCTCCTTCGAGAAGTTTTCCTTCTCGTCCTTAATGGTCTTGCTGTACTGGTTGACCGGGATGTCGTTAAATTTGATCCAGCCGCTTTTTCGAACCTCAAAGGGGTCGATATACTGTGTTTTTGGCATTTTACCTACCTCGCTTTTTAAAGTTTCATCTGGGATTGACAATATTATTCAAATTCAAATATGGCCTCACGAAGGATTTCAGAAACGGTGGGATGCGGGAATACCAGTTCCTTTATGTCGTTTACGCGCATTTCCGTCTCGATCATTAGACCTGCGCCGTAAATGATTTCAGAGGAATAATTGCCGATCATATGGACACCAATGACCTTCCTGTGCCTCTTATCAATCAGCACCTTGCAGATACCGTCGCCTCCTTCGTTCTCGGCTGCATACCGGCCGCTGTACATCATGGAAAGCTTGACTGCCTCAAATTCAATGCCTTTCTGGCGGGCCGTCTCCTCCGTCTCGCCCACGCCGCCCACTTCCGGGTTTGTGTATATGACGGAGGGAATGGCGTGATAGCGCATGATATCTTTTTTGCCAAGTATGTTGTTGATACAGACCTCGGCTTCACGGTATGCGGTGTGAGCCAGCATGGAGGTGCCGTTGACATCGCCTGCAGCGTAGACACCGGGAACATTGGTTTGACCATATTGATTCGTCTTGATGCGGCCGCGCTCCGTTTCGACTCCAAGGCGCTCCAGCCCCAACCCCTCGGTAGCCGGACGTCTTCCGATGCTCATCAGTATTTTGTCCGCCGGAAGGGTATGGGTCTTGCCTTCGGATTCATAGACCACGGCGCCGTCCTTCACCTCCGTGACTCTGGCACCCAGCTTGAAATCCACACCTTTTTTCTGATAATTTTTCAACAGAATTTCGGAAATTTCCCTGTCCGTAGGACCTGCAATATGGTCCAGCATTTCCACCACCGTCACCCTGCTTCCTGCGGTGTTGAAATAGGACGCCATCTCCAGGCCGATCACACCTCCGCCGACGATTGCCAGTGAAGTGGGGACGGTCTTGAGGTCCAGAATTTCACGGTTGGTCAGCACCGTACCTTTTTCAATGCCTTCCTTCACACCGGGGATGGGTGGGATAACGGGCACGGAGCCTGTCGCAATCAACAGACGCTGCCCAATATACGTATTATCGCCTGCTTTTATCTCTAACCCCTCCGGGCCTCTGCCCAATATTTCAGCAACACCTTCCGCCAGCGTCACGTTGTTCTTTTTCAGCTTGGCTTTTATACCAGCTACTAGTGTTCTGACCACCTTGTTTTTCCTGTTTACAACTGTTTCATGGTTCAGTACGGCTTTTTCCACCGTCACACCGTATTTTTCGCCATGGATCGCTCCATCGTAGAGCTTTGCGGAATAGAGCAATGCCTTTGACGGAATGCAGCCCTCATTGAGACAGACTCCGCCGACGGATCTTTTCTCGAGCAGCAGTACGCTCAAACCCGCATGCCCCGCTCTTTCAGCCGCCAGGTAGCCTGCCGGTCCGCCTCCGATAATGATTAAATCGAATACCATCTTTTTCACCTCGAATTGATTCTAAACCAGGCTGTCCGGCTGAACCGGACTGCCGTTATCCTACTCGGTTACTTCACCAGCAGCGTACTGAAGCTTTCCAGATTTGTTTTCAGTTCCTTGAGGAACCTGGCTGCCGGAGCGCCATCCAACGCCCTGTGGTCGAAAGTCAGCGACAATCCCATCGCCGGATAGAATTCAAACTCGCCATCCACTTCCCTTGCCCTTTGTACAATATTATTCACGCCCAGTATGCCCGTCTGGGGAGGATTGATAACGGGGGTAAAGCTCTCAATATCCAATGTGCCCAGATTGGTGATGGTGAAGGTGCCGTTTTTGGTCAGATCCGGATTGATGGAGCCTGACTGGCAATCCTTGACCAGCTTTTTCACTTCCGCCGAAATTTCATTCAGCGACTTCAGGTTGGCATTATATACGACGGGCACCATCAGCCCGCGGTCTGTGTCCACCGCAACGCCGATGTTGACATTTTTAAAATACAGCATCCTGTCTTCCAGGAAATGTGCGTTGAGCTCCCTGTGGTTGGCCAGCGTACGGGAAACTGCATATATGATAATGTCATTGATGGTGATGTTCTCGAGGCCAAGCCTTTCCCTGCTTTCCTTCAGCTTCTTCCTGAGCTCCATGATATCCGTCATGTCAAAGGAGCTGTTCAGCGTAAGCTGCGCCATGGTGGACAGGGATTGGTGCATTGCTTTTGCAATGACCTTGCGTATATTCGGCAGCTTTACCTCTTCATACAGGGGGCCGGCCGCAGCTTGAACAGCCGGTACGGCCGCACTGTCTGCAATGCTTCCGGCGGCTGTCACCGCGCCTGCCAGGTCGCCTGTGGTGATCCTTCCGCCAAGGCCCGTTCCCTCAATTGCCGCGCCCGCTTTTCCCGTCATCTGCTCGGCATGTGCCGGAGCCGTAAATACCATGCCCGATTCCACCAGCGACGTAATATCCTTTTCGATTATTCTGCCATAGGGTCCTGAAGGAGCTGCATAACGGTAATCGACACCGGTTTTTTCAGCAAGCTTTTTTGCCCGGGGTGATATTTTGAGCCTTCCGTCAGCATTTGACAGCATGGCAGCATTGGTCTGCGCTGCAGCGGGTCCATCCGTATTGGTATTCTGTGTTTGTGTTGGTTTGTGTTGATCTTGTTGGCCCATTGCCGCATCAGCGGCCGGTTCTGCGTGTGCAGGCTCGCTCACGGCTCCGCGCGGGTTGAACCCGGCAGTGCTTTCGCCTTCATTGCCGATTACACATACATTGAGCAGGCAAGGTACGTCGTCCCCTTCGTCAAAAAAGACATCCAGCAGCACACCTGCTACCTTGGCCTCTTCATCAAAGCTTGCCTTATCCGTTTCATAGGAAAACAGGAGGTCGCCGACCTCTACTCTGTCACCCTTCTTTTTATGCCATTTTGCAATGATGCAGCTCTCTACCGATTGCCCCTGCCTGGGCATAATAATTGGAGTAGCCATACAGTCATTTAGCCTCCTTCGGGATTTTTTACGGTCTATTGTCTATCTGGAATTGTACCCGGCACCTATAGCGGTGGGGACATTTTTTACCTCGTTATATTTTGCTCGCATTGGCCAACAGGTATTTTTCCGCTTCTGCAGACCATAAGCCGTTCGTCTTCTCGACAATATCCGCCAGCTTTGCAAACAGCGGATTATCTCTGCCCTTTTCCCGGAAGCTGTCAATTGCCGTCAGCTCCATCTGGATATTGGTGTAGATCAGCTTCTTTCCGCCCGGTATTTTCGGCAGGTTCAATGTGGTTTCAACCACACAGTCCAGCCCGCCGATATGCGTGACCATGGAAGCGGGATTGATAATACCCCTGCCCATCATATCCAGCGATTCCACCAGGTCAGCGGTATTCCCTCCGCTGGTGCCGACGATATGGGTTGCATTGTAATGAACATTATAAAAATTGAACTCGGCTGAAAATGCCGTATTGCTCGGGCCTGCAAAGAAATTGAGACACCCGTCGTGGGCAAGCAGCCTGTCGCCCATTTCAACCACCTGCCTCACCGGTGCGAATACCATGACGTCGTTGTATCCCTTTCCACCTGTAAGGCTCATAAGGTAGTCAACGCCCTTGTCCGGGCTGGCGGTATTGACATAAACCAGTTTCACTCCGTTTTTCTTCGCTTCTTCCACCGTATAAATGGACGCGGCCCGTTTCAGCCTGGCCTCGTCAATATCCGTAACCACCAGCAGACCCGGCTTCCGGTCACAGTGGATAGCATAGTCGATAGCACCGAGGCCCATTGGGCCGACACCTGCAAGAATAGCCATGTTGCCGCCCTCCACGATCCCCATGTCGTGGACGTAGCTGCCCGGATGGGTATGATAATTGGCATGGAAGGTTCCGACAATACAGGACATGGGCTCTCCAAGGGATCCGGCAAAAAAGGCGTCTCCTTCATAAGGAAGCAGGCATCCCAGCTCCATGACCACATTCGGTATGATGATATAGGTGGCACTGCCTCCGATATATCGGAAGGAATAGCCCGGCGCCGCATAAGGATCGTCCTTCTGGTTCAGTGCCGGCTGGATGGAAAACTTGCTGCCAGCCTTGTATTGATCCTTCCACTTGCTGCCGACTTCCACAATCTCACCGCAGAATTCGTGGCCTACAATAACGGGGTTTATCGCAATGTCCTTTGGAACCCTCTTGTGCTCATTTCCCTGTATTGCCGCTTTGTAAGAGGACATACAGATGCTGTCCGATATGATGTGGGCCAGGATTTCATCCTCCCGGATTGCCGGAAGTTCGAATTCGTCAAGCCTTAAATCATTCTTGCCATACAATCTGATTGCTTTTGTCTTCATAACATATCTCCTTATAATTCAGTACTATGAATGGTATTGATTTTGACGTATATTATTGCGTGCTTTGATTTATATTTAATAATAGCATATGCCAATGCCAAAATCAACATACATCAATATAATTATAGTATAATATGGACACAATCCAACATTTATTATATAATAATTAAGAATTAATCAATAAAATCAAAAACAATTCATCATTTTATGCATCAACAAGGAGGATTTCTATGTATCAGAGATTGAAGGATCAGGCAGCCATCATCACCGGGGGAGCTCAGGGCCTCGGAGAAGCACTGGCTCACAGACTGGATGCGGAAGGCTGCAAGGTAGTGGTTGCCGACATCAATCTGGAATCGGCTCAAAAGGTGGCGGCGGCTCTGAACGACGCTATCGCAGTCAAGGTGGACGTCAGTGACGAACAGCAGGTCGAAGCCATGGTAGCTGCCGCTGTTGAAAAATACGGCAAGCTGGACCTTCTCATATCCAATGCCGCTATTCTTATAGCAAAGCCTGTAACGGAATTTCCGGGTGATCAGTGGAAGAAAATGATGGACGTAAACCTGACAGGCTACTTCCTGTGTGCGAAAGCAGCGGCAAAGGTCATGATCCCGAACAGAAAAGGTAACATCATTCAGATAAACAGCAAGTCCGGTAAAAAGGGCTCTTACAAGAATTCAGCTTATGCAGCGGCCAAATTCGGCGGCATCGGCCTTACCCAGAGCCTCGCGCTGGAGATGGCGGAATACGGAATCCGGGTAAATGCCATCTGTCCGGGGAACC
>JAEZMC010000305.1 GCA_023435805.1 Bacillota bacterium
GTATTGACTTCACCGTATGCTTGATCGATTCCTGGTTGGTTACTACAATAGGCAGTAAAACACCTACTATTTTCTTAATATTCCAGAGGATCGGGATCAGAAGAATCCCGGCGGTAATTCCCAACGCGCATAGAATGAAAAGCATCAGATCCTGCAGCGAGATTTCTATTAGCATAATGCATCCCTCACTTTATGGCTTCATCCAAATGCCCGGAGTCTTTGTCACTCACCGCTTTTTCAGGCTCATCCGCGGCTATGCCGGATATACCTGCGGCAACGTTTGAAGCAGAATTTTTTATCTTTTCCGCACTCCTCTGAACGGCATCCTTAATAGTACCTGTAGTATCGACAGCCTTTTTCTTTATGATATCTCTTGTTTCCTTACCCGATTTCGGAGCAATCAGTATTCCTGCGGCAATACCTGCCGCAGCTGCGGCGCTGACCCCTGCAACGATCCTTTTTGCTGTCTTTTCCCGTTCCCTTTTTCTTTTTCTTTTGTTGATAGCATCCAACATATCATCCAATACCATATCTTTTTCCTCCCTTACATTTATTCCGGCCAGATATCGACGATGCTGTGTCATAAAGCTAAAAGCCGATTATCCAGGCCTGACACTTATTAACATAATTACCCGCATATAAACAAATGTAACAGAAGCCAGCAGCAGCGGACCATCTGTAGAGCTGGCCACTAAACCGACTCCACAGGTGTTAAGGTTTGGTGAATCAATATGAAGTGCCAGCACTGTGCAGTCTGCACCAGGCAATAGTAGCGGCATTTTACAGCAACTATGTCTTTACAAACCTTGAGCAGCGTATTAAAATGAACTAAAGTATGCAGTCTAAAAAACAGCTCAATTAATAATAGTGACTAAACCCATGGAAAGTGGGGGAGGAGAATAATGAAGAAGCAGGAATTAATCGATCATATATCACAATTGAAAAGACAGAGAAATGCGGTTATAGTAGCGCATAATTATCAGATAGATGATGTCCAGGAGATTGCGGATATTGTTGGTGACTCGTTTGCACTCAGCCGGTATTGTGCGTCGAGCCCGCACGAGGTAATCGTATTCTGCGGGGTTCATTTCATGGCGGAGAGTGCCAAGCTGTTATCTCCGGAAAAGACAGTCCTTCTGCCCGAAATCGATGCCGGATGCCCGATGGCGGAAATGGTCACGGCAGAGGCGTTGCGGGAAGCCAAGAAGCAGCACCCTGACGCGGCAGTGGTCTGCTATATCAACTCTACCGCGGAAGTGAAGGCGGAATGCGACATATGCTGCACTTCTTCCAACGCAGTAAAGGTCATCAGGTCGCTGGAAAAGAAAAAGATCCTTTTTGTTCCGGACTGCAATCTCGGCAGTTATATTGCGAAAATGGTGCCTGAAAAAGAAATTATACTATGGAAAGGCTTTTGTGCGACCCATCACCGGATAAAACCGGACGATGTCCGTAAGATCAGGGAGCTCCATCCCGATGCGCTTTTGCTGGTGCATCCGGAATGCAAGCCCGAGGTTGTTGAATTGGCTGATTTTGCAGGTAGCACAAAGCAAATCATTGATTATGCGTCGGAAAGCGGCGCCTCCAAATTTATCATCGGAACGGAAATGGGCGTTTTATACAAGCTCAAAAAGGACAATCCGGGAAAGCAGTTCTACCTGCTGTCTCCAGGGCTTGTTTGTCCGAATATGAAAAAGACGACACTTCAGAGTGTGTATGAAGCACTCAGGGATATGAAGTACAATATTGAATTGGATGTCAATCTGATGCGAAAAGCCAGAGAGCCTTTGGACAGAATGCTTCAGGTCGAGTAATACGGAATATAAATTAAGCATGTGCTGCGAAAGAAGGAACATAAATTGAATAAACATAGATATCTGGCTGACTTCGACACAAAAGAGCTTAAAAAGGAATATCATGATGTCATTATAATAGGAAGCGGAATAGCAGGAGTTTACACCGCTCTGGAAATTTCAGAAAGATATGACATTGCAATATTGACAAAGGAAACATTGGACATCAGCAATTCAGTACTGGCTCAGGGCGGAATTGCAGTATCCCTCGACAAGAAGGATTCCCCGGAACTTCATTTAAAAGACACCCTCTATGCAGGTGCGGGACTCTGTGATGAAGAGGTGGTACGGGTACTGGTCAATGAAGCGGCAGAAAATATCGACCGGTTATGTAAATTTGGCGTCAATTTCGATAGAAAAAACAAGGATGAGCTTTCCCTCACAAGAGAAGGCGCACACAGCATGAACAGAATCATCCATGCCGGTGATACCACCGGCAAGGAAGTACTGGACAAGCTGATCGCCGCTGTAAGGACCCGCACAAATATCAATATCCATGAAAGAAGCTTTGTTGTGGATATGCTTGTGGAAAACGGCGTCTGCAAAGGCGTATTGACCTTTGATGAGGATGAAGAATGCCTTAAGCTGTATCTTTCCAATATTATCATCTGCGCAACGGGTGGATATGGCCAGCTGTACAGCTATACCACCAATCCGGAGGTAGCGACCGGAGACGGCATCTGTATGGCATACAGAGCCGGAGCGGAGCTGATGGACCTGGAATTTATTCAGTTCCACCCGACAGTGCTGTTTCACCCGGAGAATAAAAGCTTCCTCATATCCGAGGCAGTCAGAGGCGAGGGCGCGATGTTGAAAAATATCAACGGAAAGCGTTTTATGCCGGAATACCATTCTCTCAATGAGCTGGCGCCCAGGGACGTCGTGTCAAGGGCCATTTTCGAAGAAATGAAAAAGACAGGTGCCGAGCATGTTTACCTTGATATAACCTTCAAGGGGCAGGAATATCTGGAGAACAGGTTCCCCAACATATACAGGACCTGCCTTGGCTACGGCATAGACATGGCCAGGGACATGATCCCGGTAGCACCGGCCGAGCATTACTGCATGGGAGGCATCCGTGCGGATGTTTACGGCAGGACCAATATCAAAGGCTTCTTTGCTTGCGGGGAATGTGCCTGCAACGGAATTCACGGCGCCAACCGCCTGGCCAGCAACTCGCTGCTGGAGGGCCTTGTCTTCGGCCGGATGATCGGAGTGCAGGCGGATGACATATTGGGATGCACCGGCAGGAGCATCGCATTTTCGGATGTGGTCAATAAAACGGAGCGGGTGCCCCTCCAATTCGACAAGAAGGCAGCTATATCAGACATACAGAAGGAAATGACCGAAAAGGTAGGCATCATCAGAGACCGCAAGGGATTGTTAAAGGCGCTCGATAAGCTGAATATATACGAAAATGAGCTGATAGATATGAAGAACGAAACGACGACAGACTTTGAGCTGCAAAATGTCCGGCTATTGTCGAAGCTGGTTGTCGAATCCGCGTTGGAGCGCGAAGAAAGCAGGGGAGCGCATTTCCGTTCAGATTTTGACAGGACGGATGACGAGAACTGGAGGAAGCACATTGTTAAACGCATACAGGAGTAGGGATGGAGGATATTATGCTGGATAGATTCTATTATGATGATTTAATCATGACGGCGTTAAAGGAAGATATGCCGCTGGGCGATATCACAACCGACAATACGATCAAGGCAGGCACCCGGGCCAGGGCAGTGCTCATAGCCAGACAGGATGCGGTTATTGCCGGCCTCGACATATTTGAACGGGTATTTAAGCTCCTGGACGCCAATACCGCTTTTACACGCCATATAGAGGACGGCGGATGCGTGACCAGCGGCACCGTGTTTCTGGAATTTGAAGGTGAGGCGGCGATCCTTTTAAAAGGAGAGAGAACCGCATTGAACTTCCTGCAGCATCTGTCGGGCATCGCCACGAAAACTGCGCAATTCTGTAAAATGGTACAGGATCTGCCCGTTAAGATTGTGGATACAAGGAAAACCGTCCCCGGCCTACGGCATCTGGAAAAATACGCGGTCCGGACCGGCGGCGGCCATAACCATAGATTCTGCCTGTCAGACGGAGTCCTGATCAAGGACAATCATATCAAGGCAGCCGGAGGAATACGACAGGCTATTGAAATGGTGCGGGCGGGAATACCCCATACTGTGAAGATCGAGGTGGAAACCGAGTCTCTTGAGCAGGTTGCGGAAGCGCTTGATGCAGGGGCCGATATCATCATGTTCGACAATATGAGCCGGGAAATGATGACAACAGCCGCCAGGATGGTGGGCGGCCGGGCTCTGACCGAGGCTTCGGGGGATGTGCATCTGGATACCGTGCGCGATGTGGCATTAACAGGCGTGGACATTATATCCGTGGGAGAGCTCACCCACACGGTAAAAGCCGCCAATATCAGCATGCGTTTTGTTTAGAAGCGCTTTTTTACCAATTAATTGTTAATTCATTGTTAAGTCAGGATGTAATGACGACCTGTGGATAAAACCTATCATTATCCACAGGTTTTTTATGTATAAGGGAATAAAAAAATGTGGATAACGTGAAAGCGTTGATATTACTGAGTTGCAAAGCGTTTATTCTAAAAAAAGTTTTCCACATGCGTGTGGATAAACAGTGGAAATTGTCCTTAAAACTTGATTTTTAGCGCCTGGAGGGTGTTGATTATTAGAATGGGCTCTACTTGACAGCAGGATAGAGAAGCTCTGTTTCCAGCATATTCTGCACACGCTGGTATACCTTCCTGTTATACAGTATCATTTTGTGGTTAGCCGCTTGCAGGATCTCCCCGTTTAACAGCTTATCCACAGTAAAGTTGCTTTCCCCCACATCAAACACCTCTGTTGCAATCTTCCATAAGCCCAGATCGGCGCTTTCCGCACCGACAACCTCGTCAAACCTTCCCAAAAGGCTGCCTGTCTGGACCGACGGGTTCAGCCCGCGATTGATCATGGACGGGAAATCGGTGGAATAAAGCCGGCTATCCGGTATCAGATCCCGAATACCGTCATCCTCATAATATTGCAGGCCGAGCGGCGCAAAGGGAGAACCGTTCTGCGGCACGGAGATAAAAATCAGCTTTCGCACATCGCTCCTGCCGGGGTATTCGGCACTGCATGTATAATATCTTGCAACAAGTCCGCCCATGCTGTGAGCAACCAGATCAAAGCGTTTTACCTGAACACCGTCGGCCTCCAGTTCAGCTGCCTGCTGTAAAAGATATCCGGACAGCTCCTGGGAAGACGCTGCGATACTGTTGGTGGAGTTATAGCCAATGCTCATAACTGTATAGTTCTGCTGCTTGAGATACTCGGAAATACCGGAAAATATTTCGGGGGATGCCTGATACCCGTGAATCAGTATAACCGGGTTCGGGATCAGCTTGATTTTAAGCAGGCTGATTTTGTCCGTGCCTTTGAGCCGGGCTGTTAACCGGAGGGTGTCACTCTGCCCCTTCTCAATAGAGGAGGGCGGTGTATATACAGACACAAAACTGCCTGCCTCATCCGTTATCCCTTCTTCCGGCTGAAAATTGCCCATGCTGCCGGATACTTCCAGGTTTATAACAGCACCGGAAACACCGGCGCCGCTGCTATTGTTTACACGCACCCTTACGACAAGGCCGTTGTCCGAATCGGCCGCAAGTGTGTGTATTCCCGGGTTTACTGTATCCAACGATATTTGAAGTCCGCTTTTTTCCATCCCCATATTGCCGGCATACCCCGTATACACCGCCGAAAGTCCGGTTCGGTCCTGCGGGAATGCAAACAGCAGCATTGCAGG
>JAEZMC010000333.1 GCA_023435805.1 Bacillota bacterium
ATAATATCCTTGATTTCCTTCCTGTCATAAAACCGCAGTCCGCCGAAAATGCGATAGGGAATGCCCGCTTTCATCAGCGCGTCCTCCAGTACGCGGGACTGGGCATTGATCCGGTACAGCAGCGCAAAATCCTTGTTGTTTCTGCCTTCGTCTTCCTTGAGCTTCTCGATCTCTTTTATGATATAAGCTGCCTCTTCATGCTCGTTTCCGGCTTCATAGTACAGGATGCACTCGCCTTCGGAATTTTCCGTCCAGAGGCTTTTGCTCTTTCTCCCCGTATTGTTTTTGATGACATGGTTGGCCGCATTCAGTATAGTCTTGGTGGAACGATAGTTTTGTTCAAGCTTGACGACCCTGCAGTCTTTAAATTCCTTCTCAAAATCCAGAATGTTGCGGATATTCGCACCGCGCCACCCATAGATCGATTGGTCATCATCGCCCACCACGCAAAGGTTCTTGTAATGCTTTGCCAGAAGGCTGATCAGAGTATACTGCGCCGTATTGGTGTCCTGATACTCATCCACCAGTATGTATTTGAATTTTCTCTGATAATAGTCCAGCACTGGCGGGTGATCGGCAAAAAGCTTGATGGTCATCAGTATAATGTCGTCAAAATCCAGTGCATTGTTGTTCCGAAGCTTTTTCTGGTAAAGCGTGTAAATACGCGCGATTTTGTTCAGCCTGAAGTCCGAACCGTTGATTTTCTCGTATAAATCCGGCTCAATCAGTTCATCCTTCGCCTGCCCGATTTTCGAAAGCACTTCCCGGACAGGGAAGTTTTTCTCGTTGAGGTTGAGCTCCTTCAGACAGTCTTTGATAACAGTCTGCTGGTCGGAGGAATCAAATATGACAAAGCTTCTGCTGAAGCCCAGCTTTTCAATATCACGGCGCAGTATCCTGACGCATGCGGCATGAAAGGTGCTCACCCACATATCGTTGACGCTTTCTCCTACAATGCCCTCCAGCCTCTGCTTCATTTCCCTCGCTGCTTTGTTGGTAAAAGTAATGGCCAGTATGGACGCAGGATGTATGGGCCTTTCCCGGATCAAATCCGCTACTCTTTCCGGCAGTGCGGCAGCCGACTTCGCAACACCGGTTCCCGCGCCAGTCCCGCCTTCCCCGGCTATTTCCCGCATCAGCTTCAGCTCTTCCGATGTCAGCCCTTCCGGTATGAAATCGCTGTGGTAGGCATTGCCGTATTTGAGCATATATGCGATTCTGTTGACAAGGACCGATGTCTTTCCAGACCCGGCTCCCGCGAGTACCAGCAGCGGCCCGTTGATCTGAAAAACAGCCTGTTTCTGCGGTCCATTCAACCTTTTATATTCATTTTCCAGTAGCTTTTTCCTTAAATCAATAAATTCCTGCCTGTTCTTATCCGCTATCATCTGTGTGCCCCTACGCATTAAAAATTTATATCCAAAGTACTCTGCCTAACGCCTTTTCATTCTGAAACAGTATACCATATATTCATTTATGAGTCTGTACCCATTATATCCAATGCCATACCATACTGCAATATAAAATCAAACGTTTGTTCGTTCGCATCTGCAGCCCTTGACTGATAAACCCTTCATAAACAGGAGGATGACCTCCGGACAGATTCTGCAATGGAACAAAAATCAAAAACGTATGTCTAACTAATACAGACATACTAATACTGACAGAATAATAGGAGGGTTTATAATGAAAAAAATGATTGTGCTTCTAACCATATGTTCTTTGCTGCTTACTGCCTGCGGCGGCAAGGCTCCGGCCGGGACAGCTCAAAATGGTTCGACGGCCGATATTGGAACGACTACGCAGACTACTGCAGCAGAAACGCAGACTGGTTCAACCACAGCGGCAGCTGTACAGGAAAAGGTTTCTGACTACTTTCCGTTTGCCGGGGACGTTCATATGACGTACAGTGGTACCGGTAACGAATATGCAGCCTATGAGACGTTTGTTGATTATATTAAGGATAATAAAATGCAGCTCCGCAAAAACAACGGCGGTACGGAAGCAGTAACGGTGTATACCGTTAAGGATGGGGCTCTGGTATCCACCTATGCGCGCGGAGGCGTGGAATACAAATTTGATTATACTTCCATACCGGCAAAGGAAGATATTCTTCTTAAGGAACCCCTGGAAGCAGGTACTTCCTGGACTTCGGCAGACGGCGCGACCAGAAGCATTACAGCGGTCGGAAAGCAAATCGCGACGCCTGCCGGTACGTTTGATTCAATTGAGGTAACTACAAAAGGAGAAAATTTTTCCATTAAGGATTATTATGCAAAAGGAATTGGGCTCATCAAAACAGAATATAACTCCAGTGACGGTACAATGACGGTTGTGAGTGAGCTTGAAAAGGTTGAAAAGGATGTTCCCTTCAAGCGCGTTGTCAGATTTTATTACCCGCAATTTGACAAGGACCGTATCGTCTATGTGGAGCGAGAGGTTGAAATCCGGACCAATGAAGACATAAGGAATATCTTCCGGAACGAACTTAAAACGGTGCCTGAAAGTAACGGGCTATCAAAAACGCTGACAGAAAACACTGAAATACTGGGCATCCTCCTTGACGATGAAAAGGATACCGTTACCGTTGACTTATCCTCCGATTTCGTGAAGGAGATGAATGCAGGCGTCGCCTTTGAGGGCATGCTGCTTGACAGCGTTGTGAACACCTTCGGCAATTATTATATGAAAAGCAAGGTTATTATTACAATAGACGGCAAGCCTTACGAATCGGGCCATGTACTTATGAAGCCGGGTGAAGCCTTCGATGTAAAAACCGATGGTGTCCAGCCTGCTGAGCCGGCAAAATAAATCGAGCTCCCGGGTATTTAAAAATACCTGCGAAAATCTATTGACTTTGACGTCGTGTCGTCCATTACAATGATTTCAGAGAGGAGGCGAACAGATGAAACTGATGACGATCAGCGAGGTTACAAAGACCTTTCATGTTTCAACAAGAATGCTTCGATATTACGATCAAATCGGGCTATTACCCAGCACCCGCATACAGGATTATGCTTATCGTATGTATGATGAGTCTGCCGTAAGACGTCTGCAGCAGATTATCACACTTCGGAAGCTGCGTATTCCGCTGAAAAAGATCGCTGAGATTTTTAGTGATTCGGAGCAGGCAAAAATGGTTGAAATCTTTCAGCAAAGCATAAATGAGATCGATGACGAGATCGCTGCACTACATACAATACGGGCAATTTTAAACAGGTTTGTTGTGCGGCTAAATTCGGCGGCGCATGCGCACATCTCACATAACATGCTCAATGATGCTGACATCATGAGTGTCATTCAAACGCTTAGTCTTTCGAAGATTCATTTTAAGGAGGATTGTTCTATGGATGACCTGAACAAAGCGAATGAAACTTTATCCACTTTAAAGAATGTGCGTATTATTCACCTGCCCCCCTGTACCGTTGCGGCGAGCCGTTATTTCGGCGAAAACCCTGAACAGAAAGCATTGAAACCTCTGGAAGAGTTTGTAAGAAGCATGGAGCTTTACAAAATCAAGCCCGACTTGAGAATGTTCGGATTTAATAACCCTTCGCCCGTTGAAAACGAAACGTATGGATATGAAT
>JAEZMC010000345.1 GCA_023435805.1 Bacillota bacterium
CTGAAAATGAGCAAGCAGGAGGTCAAGGAGGAATACAAGCAAACGGAAGGAAATCCGGAAATCAAGTCCAAAATCAAGCAGAAGCAGCGTCAGATGTCCATGAGAAGGATGATGCAGGAGGTTCCCAAGGCGGATGTGGTCATAACAAACCCAACCCACCTGGCATGCGCGCTGAAGTATGATACAACCGTTTCACCGGCACCCATACTGCTTGCAAAGGGGCAGGATTACCTGGCGATGAGGATCAGGGAGACTGCGAAGGAACATAAAGTGGAAATTGTTGAAAACAAGCCGCTGGCAAGAAGTATCTATGATTCAGTGGAAATAGGGCAGGCCATTCCCCAGGAACTATATCAGGCAGTTGCGGAGGTGCTTGCATTCGTATACAATTTGAAGGGCAAAAACAAAGCTGTCTGAAGGCCCGCCATGTAACGGGCGGCATCAGAACGGCAGGGCAAATCATTACAGGCAGGACGGACGGAAAGGAGGCGGAAGCAGTTGAAATTAAGAGATGCATCGGTACCGATTATGATTGTGGGTATTGTTGTTTCAATCATTTTACCGATACCGGGTTTCGTACTTGATGTATTGCTTGCCATTAACCTGATACTTTCAGTTATTATTTTGCTGAATACGGTTTATTTAAAAGAGCCTCTTCAGCTTTCCATATTCCCTTCCCTGCTCGTCATCACCACCATGTACAGATTGATGCTGAACATCAGGGCGGCGTACCTGATTATAGGTCATGGTGAAGCTGGAGACGTCATAGCGGGGTTCGGGAGATTTGTGGGCGGAAACAATCTGATTGTCGGTTTCATCATGTTTTTATTGATCATGGTTGTCAACTTCATGGTCATAACGAAAGGTTCGGAAAGGGTAGCCGAAGTAGCGGCAAGATTTACCCTCGACGCAATGCCCGGAAAGCAGATGGCCATCGATGCGGATCTCAACTCCGGACTGATTAACGACGTGGAGGCCAAGGAAAGAAGGAAAAAGGTTCAGCGGGAGGCGGATTTTTACGGCGCCATGGACGGTGCCAGCAAATTTGTTAAAAATGATGCAATTGCAGGCATCATCATTACCGCTATCAATATCGTCGGCGGCTTGATCATGGGAATGGTTTCGCGTGGAGAAAGCTTCCAGGATGCCATTCAAACCTATACCATCCTGACAATCGGAGACGGTCTTGTCAGCCAGCTGCCTGCGCTGATGATATCATCCGCCACCAGCTTTATCGTCACAAGAGCGGCTTCCGATGCCAATATCAGCCAGGATATGGTCAAGCAGTTGTTCAATAATCCGAAGGTGCTGTATCTGGCATCGGCGCTGAGCTTAATTCTTGCTTTCTTCCTGCCGACCATACCGTTTTTGCTGCTGGCTGTAATACTGGCCTTCCTGGCCTATACCATTTCCAAGCAGCAGAAGGCTGAACAAAAGCAAGAGGAAGTCAAGGTGGAAGAAAGCGAAGTTGAAGAAATACGCAAGCCGGAGAATGTTGTCACGCTTCTTCAGATCGACCCCATCGAACTGGAATTCGGATACGGTATCATTCCGCTGGCCGATGTCAACCAGGGAGGCGATCTGCTGGACAGGGTGGTCATGATCCGAAGGCAGCTCGCGCTGGAGCTTGGCATGATCGTACCCGTCATCCGGCTCAGGGACAATATCCAGCTGGCGCCCAACGAATACCAGATCAAGATAAAGGGTGTGGAGGTTGCACAAGGCGAACTGATGCTGGACAATTTCCTGGCGATGAACCCGGGTCTTGTGGAAGAAGAAATAGATGGTATAAAAACCACCGAGCCGGCTTTCGGACTGCCTGCCATATGGATTACCGAAGGGCAGCGGGACAGGGCGGAGATGCTTGGCTATACGGTGGTGGATTCACCATCCATTATCGCCACACATCTTACCGAGATCGTCAAGAAATATGCGCATGAACTGACCGGGAGACAGGAGGTTCAGGTTCTTCTTGACAATATCAGGCAGAATTACCCTGTCATTGTGGAGGAACTGATACCCAAGCTCATGACGGTAGGTGAAGTGCAGAAAATACTTGCCAACCTGCTGAAGGAGGGCATCTCCATCCGGGATATGGTCACCATACTGGAAACGCTGGCGGACTACGCCCCGATCACCCATGATACGGACATGCTGACGGAATACGTCCGGCAAGCCATGGGAAGGGCTATATCCAAGAAGTTTTTCACTGATGCAAAGTCGAGTGTTATTACCCTGGACCCCAAGCTGGAACAGATCATCCTGGACTCGCTGCAAAAGACTGAGACCGGTGCGTATCTCACACTTGAACCGTCGGTGACCAATACGATACTCGGCAGCCTGTCAAAGCAGGTGCAGAAGCTGATGCAGCTTGGACATCAGCCTATAGTTCTTGCCTCACCGGTCGTCCGGCTTTATTTTAAAAGGCTGGCGGATCAGGCGATACCGGGGCTTATCGTATTATCGTACAATGAACTGGACCCCAGCCTGGAAATCCAGTCTATTGGTGTCGTAACGGTATAAAATTTGGCTTAATCAGATGAAAATTGTAAGAAACCGTAATATATGTTATTATGATAAATATATATCACCATAAAAGAGGGAAACATGAAAATTCGCCGTTATATGGCCAAAAATACGCAGGAGGCAATACTCAAGGTCAAAATGGATCTGGGTAATGAGGCTCTTATACTGAACACCCGCAAGGTAAAGCAAAAGGGACTGCTCGGCTTATTTGCAAAGCCCATGGTGGAGGTACTGGCTGCCATTGACGAGTACAACCTGACCAGGACAGCGGGAGATACGGCCAAACCAGCTGAGAAACGGGCTGAAGCAAGGGAAACCCCAGAGAAAATAAATATTGACGAAAAAGAGGAAAAAATAGCAAATCTGGAGAATAAAATAACCAGCATGGAGGATATGCTCCAGAAAATTTGCATGCAGATGCAGAAGGACGACAAGCCTGTACAGGCGCAGAAGAAAGAGGAAAAGCTTCCTTCTTCCGCAACGCAGCTTGCCAGTATGTTTTACGGCAATTTGATTAAAAATGAAGTGGACGCGGATATCGCAAAAAAGATTGTAGATGCGGCAGCGGCTAAATTAGGCCCCGGAGCGGGAATCAACGACATGGCTGCCCAGCTGCAGAGCGTCATAGCAGGCATATTAGGCAGACCGGAGACAATCAAGCCGGGTGTTCCCGGGAAGCCGTCCATTATCATATTCGTAGGGCCTACAGGCGTAGGTAAGACGACGACATTGGCGAAGATCGCGGCAAACTATCTTTTAAACAAAAAAAAGTCCATAGGACTGATCACCGCCGATACATACCGAATTGCCGCAGTGGAGCAGCTCAAAACCTATGGTGAGATCCTGGGCATTCCCGTATCCGTCGTCTATACGGCTGCGGATATAAAGGAAGCGGTGCAGCAGCATTCCGACAAGGATATTGTATTGATCGATACGGCGGGCAGAAGCCACAGGAACAAAACCCAGTTCGAGGAATTAAAGACGTTGATCACAGCGTCCGGTGCTGATGAGATCTACCTGGTACTCAGTGCAACTACAAGTTTAAGAAACTGCAAAGAGATATTCAGCAGCTATGAATTTTTGAAAAATTACAAGCTGATATTTACAAAAACGGATGAGACGCCTGTCCAAGGCATTATCCTCAATGTAAAATATATGACAGGTAAGAACCTTTCGTACATTACTACCGGACAAAGCGTGCCTGATGACATTGAGACAGCGAATATTGAAAAGATCGCCAAGAATTTAACAGGGAGCATTGTTTAAATGAAAGATCAGGCAGATAAACTTAGACAGGTGATAGATAATTTAAAACTTAAGCACTCGGCAAACCAGCTGCTTGCGCCGGACGCACCTGTCAAGCGTTCAGCCAGAGTCATTACCGTTACCAGCGGAAAGGGCGGGGTGGGAAAGACCAACATAACGATCAACCTCGCAATTGCGTTAAGCGAACAGGGCCTCAGAGTGGTGATACTTGATGCCGATTTCGGTCTTGCGAATATCGATATTCTTTTTGGTATAGTACCGCAGTATACATTGGTGGATTTGATCAGAAACAAAAAGAGCATACTGGAAATACTGTCGGATGGACCTAAAAATACCAAGTTCATATCCGGCGGGTCCGGTGTGGAAGACCTGATTAAAATGGACAAGGAACAGCTCGTTATATTTGTGGAAAAAATGGCATTGCTGGACAAGCTGGCCGATTTTATCATCATTGATACCGGTGCCGGGCTTTCGGAAAATGTTATGAGCTTTATCATGGCGGCTGATGAGGTACTGCTTGTTACAACACCGGAACCGACCTCCATTACGGATGCGTATGCACTGATCAAGATGGTGTCCAACCGGGATAAGGCAAAGAAGATCAGAGTGATTGTGAACAGGGCGGAAAACACTCATGAAGCAAATGATGTCATGAACAAGCTTACACTGGTAGCCGACAAATTCCTTGGCATTGTACTGGAGCCTTCAGGTTACATATTGCATGACGATGTGGTGGTAAAAGCAGTAAAACAGCAGCAGCCGTTTTCCATCACCTTCCCTAAAAGCCAGGCTGCCAGGAGTATAAGGGAGATATCAACAAAGCTGATTGAGAACGGCAGAAACGAAGGGTTCGTACAGGAAGCCGGCATCAGGGGATTCCTGAACAAGCTTGTTGGATTGATGAGGGCATAGAAGGAACTTGATTGAAGACCCGGCTAAAATAGTACATCCGCCGTTTTTACAGCATCAGCGTACAGTCCGGCGAAAAGGACCAACGGAGCTTCTATTTAACAATACCCAAGCGTAGGGGGGCATATGGAACGAACCGAACTGGTAATAGGAACAAAACTGGAGCTTGAGATCTTTAACGATGCTGGTATCAGACTGGAGCATACGCTCATAAGCGAGTTTGAATGGTTTGCCGGCGACAATGAAGCAATTATTGCCGCCCCTATTTTTGAAGGGAACATTCTTCCTGTACGGATCGGCACGGTTATGAATATGTATTTTACGATCAAAAAGGAAAATTATATCAATCTCTTCTCGATTCGGGCAGTTGTCAGAGGAAGAGAGGTTTCGGAAAACCTGTCCCTGCTCCGGGTGGAATTGCAGGGTGATATACGGAAGGTCCAAAGACGCAGGTATTACAGGCTCGACTGTTCAGTACGGGTGCAATACAGGCTGGTGGATTCCATGAATGCGGTGCACAATGAGGACATTCCGTATAAGAGTACTATAGCCAACAATCTCAGCGGGGGTGGAATCGGCCTTCTGCTGGAGGAAAAGATAGATGTAGGACGGCTGATCGAGTGTGTATTATTCGAGGATCAGGCCAGAAAGGTAAAGTTTTTCGGAAAGGTCATCCGATACGAAAAAAGTGAAACAGAAGGCAAATTCAAATATGAAGCAGGCATTGCGTATATCAAGATCAACGACAACGACAGAGAAGCAGTAGTAAGATACATATTTAATGAACAGCGCAAATTACGTAAAAAAGGATTGATATAGCAGATGGCGAAAACAATTGGCGTACTGGTGGTCGATGATTCCGCCTTCATGCGGAGGATATTGACCGATATATTGGAAAGTACCGGAGATATAAAAGTTCTTGGCACGGCAAAGGATGGACTGGAAGCACTGGAGAAGGTAAAAACCGTCAAGCCGGATGTGATCACGCTGGATGTGGAGATGCCGGCCATGGACGGGATCAGCTGCTTGAAGGAACTGCAGAAAATTACGGATGCACCGGTCATTATGCTCAGCGGATTGACCAAAAGCGGTGAAAAAGCTACAATTGAGGCATTGGAAGCCGGAGCAATCGATTTTATTACAAAGCCGACCGGTTTGTTTGATATAACCGGTGAACAAAAAAAACGGGAAATTGTCAAAAAGATCAAAATGGCGGGCAGCGTCAGAAGAAAAGCCGCTGCCATTGTAAGGGACGAGGTTATCAGGCCGGTTGTTCATACGGAACATCCGCAGCAAAGAAACAGCGAACTGAAAACGCTTGTTGCAATTGGTACTTCCACTGGGGGGCCAAAAGCTTTACAGGAGATTTTGCCTTATATACCCGGTGACATTCCCGCAGCGGTGGTGATTGTCCAGCACATGCCGCCGGGCTTTACGAAATCTCTGGCAGACAGGCTGAATACTCTTTGCGACCTTTCTGTCAAGGAGGCGGAGGATGACGAGGTGATCAAACCCGGTTATGCCTACATCGCTCCCGGAGATTATCATATGGAAGTGCGGAAGGGCACCGGTGATGTCCTGAGGATAAAATTGACAAAGGATTCTCCGGTCGGAGGGCACAGACCTGCGGTAAACGTTATGATGAATTCTGTTGCGGCAACAAGGCTTTCAAGTGTAATCGGCGTTATTTTGACCGGAATGGGTACCGATGGCACCGAAGGAATTATAAATATAAAAAAGTCCAATCAAGGCGTTATCCTGTCCCAGGATGAAAAATCCTGTGTAGTGTACGGAATGCCTAAATCGGCTGTAAAGACCGGGGTAGTGGATGAAGTGGTGCCTCTGAAAAAAATGGCAGAGGCCATAGTTAAATACTTGGGGGTGGATCAATAATGGACATGAGCCAATACTTGGAGATTTTTATCGAAGAAACCAGGGAACATTTGCAGAGCCTGAACCAGTGCCTTCTGAAAATGGAAAAGAACCCTGA
>JAEZMC010000356.1 GCA_023435805.1 Bacillota bacterium
CTGTCTCAGAAGGCGCAGTGAAAATTACGGCACTGGCGGTAGCCTGCGATACGGATCGCTTTGAGGATGCTTTCCCCTGCGGTGCCTGCCGGCAGGTCATGGCCGAGTTCATGGAGGATGAGGCCGATATCATTGTTTCGCTCAATACCGGTGAATGGAAGGTTTATAAACTAAGGGAACTGCTACCCAATGCCTTCCGGCTGTAGATAGGCAGCCGGGTACTTCCCCTGCCGGACGTTTGCTGAAATCAAACCGGGTAAACAGCCCTCACGCCCAGGAAGTAAGCCCTGGGCCGCCCTCCGGCACTGCTTTCGTCCCATGCGCCGGTACCTTCTAGCCTGGACGATTTCAACCGCTCCAGACTGTTCCATTATTTCTCTGACTATGGAAGCGCTGTGCTTTGGTGTACTAAGGGCGACCAGAATACCCTGGTCGCCCTTTAACCCTTCGATGCCTTGCTCCCCTCTGTTTTCAACAGGCGGTTTATTTGATCAATACCGGTCACACCGCCCGCAGCCTTTCATCAACAGTCCTGCTCTGCTGCTCCTCCATGAACTGGTTGGTGTAAAGCTTGTAATAATAGCCCCTTTTGCGCAGAAGCTGCTTGTGCGTGCCTTCCTCCACCACCCTGCCCTTTTCAATGACGAGTATCCTGTCGGCCGAACGGATGGTTGACAGCCTGTGTGCAATAATGAAGCTGGTCCTTCCGTCCAGCGCCTTGTGAATGGCTTCCTGTATCAGCTGCTCCGTCTCGGTGTCAACTGAAGAGGTCGCTTCGTCCAGTACAAACATCCGCGGATTTGCCATAATCGCACGAGCGAAGGAGACCAGCTGTTTCTGCCCTGTTGACAGCCTTCCGCCGCGTTCCCCTACTTCCGTATCGTAGCCCTTCTCCAGCTGCATAATAAAGTCATGGGCGTTAACCAGCTTTGCCGCGTTGATAATATCCTCTTCCTTAGCATCCAGCCTTCCATAGGCAATGTTATCCCTGACTGTTCCGCTGAACAAATGGGGCTCCTGGAGTACGTATCCCAGGTTGGAATACAACCACAAAAGCGGCCTTTCCCGGTAGTCCACCCCGTCGATCCGTATGCTGCCCTTCACAGGCTCATAAAAACGGCAGGCAAGGTTCACTATGGTTGTCTTTCCGGACCCGGTCTCACCTACCAGCGCAATGGTTTCACCTTCCTGTACCTCCAGGCTGAAATCCTCCAGGACATGCTCGCCATCCTTATATGAGAACGAAACATGGTCAAAGCTGATGTTTCCTTTGAATTCGGGCCATTTATCACGTGAGGAATTGAGCATGTCGCCATATTCCCCGACCACCGCGGCGCTGTCGACAATATCCGCTTCGGTCTCGATCAGTGAAAATACCCTCTCGGCGGAAGCCTGGGAGTACAGCAGCTCGTTGAATACCCTGGCAAATTGCTTGACCGGCTCGAAGAACTGAGAGGTGTAGGAAACGAATGCCAGCAGTGTTCCGAGACTGATGCCGCCAAGACGTACGCCCACTCCGCCCTTCCAGAGCACAAGTGCCGTTGTGATGCTTCCCAGCAGAACAATGGCGGGTGTGTAAAGGGAGGACATTGTAGCCGATTTAACCGAATAGTCGCGGAAATCATTTGTAAGTACTGAAAATTCATCCAGACATTCCTTTTCCCTCACCATGGTCTTCACCGTCTTCGCCCCCATGATTCCCTCGCTGAAGGCATTTGTCACATGGGAATTGAGCTTCCTCATCTCACGGTATTTTTTCAGTATCTTGCTCTGAAAATACATACTGATGGCTATCAGGAATGGAAGCGCTCCCAGAACGATCAAAGCAAGCGACCAGTTCACAATAAACATCAGTATCAGCATCAGGATCATGATGGAAATCGCCCACACCATGTCCACAAGGTGCCAGGATACGCTGACCCCCAGCCTTTTTATGTCCGACGTCATTCTGGCCATCAGCCAGCCGGTGGGCGTGCGGTCGTAGTATGTCAGCGGCAGCTCCTGCAGCTTTTTAAAGGCCAGCATCCGCAGGTCGTGGGGCACGCTTGCCTCTATTTTGCCGGCATATTTGATCATGTACCTCACGTTTACAGCCTGCATGACGGCCGTGGCCGCCAGTATCAAACAAAAGGGGATAAAATTGTCCAATGTTTGCGCCTCGATGAAGTTATCCACCGCATATTTTGTGAACAGCGGGTAAATTGCATCAATGGCTCCGATCCCCACCAGGAAGATGAAAAGTATTGTCAGGTCCTTCCTATAGGGAGATACGTATTTTAAAAGCTTTTTCCAGAGAGACAGGTCAAATTCCTTGCTTTGTTCCTGTTCATCCAAATGCATCTTGCATCAACTCCTTCAATCAATTACACGGTTTTTCTCTTGCAGCATTCAATCCGCCTTATCAGGCTTTCATAACTCATGCCGCGCTTACGACACGATATCCGAAAGCTCATCCTCCAGTGCGTTCTGTATGTTCCACACCCTTTTGTACAAGCCTTCACGCCGGATCAGCTGTTCATGTGTCCCAGATTGACTGATCCTGCCGTTTTCAAGCACGAAGATCATGTCTGCCTCCGCAAGCGTAGTGATGCGGTGGGAAATAATGATGGTGGTCACGTTCCGGCGTCTCTCTTTCAGCGCCTTGCGTATGGCCGCGTCAGTCTCTACGTCGACGGCACTCAGCGAATCGTCAAAAATAAGGATGGGCACATCCCTGATAATGGTCCTGGCGATTGCAAGCCTCTGCCTCTGCCCGCCTGAAAGCGTCACGCCGCGCTCACCCACGACGGTCTCATATCCTTTATCAAAATCCAGAATGGCATCATGTATGAAAGCGGTGGAAGAGGCCATGACAATTTCCTGTTCAAGCGCGCCGGGTTTTGCAATACCGATATTTTCCCGCACTGTTTTTGAGAACAGGAACGGTTCCTGCAGAACAATACCCACATTCTTTCTGAGCCATTTCTTCCTGATGTTTTTTATGTTTTCACCGTCAAGCCTGATGGTACCCTTTGTGCAGTCGTACAACCGGAGCAGCAGGTGGACCAGCGAGCTTTTCCCGGCTCCTGTGGCGCCCAGTATGGCCACCGTTTTACCCTTTTCAATATGGAAAGACACGTCGTCCAATACAGGCTTGCCTTCCTCATATTCAAAACTGACGTGGTCAAACTCGATGCTTCCCTTTATCTCGGGCTCATACTCATTCTCCTGCGGGCTTTCAGCCACCGCATCGAGAATTTCCTGCAGACGGCCGAGCGACACAAAGGACTGGCCCATGAACGACAATATCTGCCCCAGCTGCCGGATCGGCCAGATAAGCATTCCCGCCAGCGTTGAGAAGGCAATCATGGTACCGAGCGTGATACTGCCCGAGACGGTCATGTAGACTCCTGCCAGCAGCACCAAGCCGAACTGCAGCATGCACAGAAGGTCGGAATTAGACCAGAAGCTGGACATCAGGCGGATTATTTTCAGTATGTAGTCCCTGTATGTTCTGCTTTTTTCCTCCAGTTTGTCTATTTCAAAGTTTTGCGCACCAAAAGCCCTTACCACGCGCGCTCCCGTGAAGTTCTCCTGCAGGGTTGAGGACATGCTGCCCTCTGCCTCATCCGTAAGCTTGAAGGTTTTTTTCATTCCGGTGAAGAATTTCACGGTAAATATCAGTATGAACGGCACAATGATCAATGAAACAGCGGTATACGCAGCATTGATCGTAAGCATGACGGTCAGTACGCATGCGAACGAAATGGCGGACTGGATCATTTCAATAAACTGTCCGGAAATAAAGTTCCTTACCGTCTCCACATCAGACGTGCAGCGTTGTATCAGATCGCCTGCCTGCGCTTTCACATGGTAGTCATACGGCAGGTGCTGCAGGTGGTCGTAGAGCTTGTTGCGGATATTTCTACCGGAATTCTCGGCGGCCATTGCCACAAGCTTTCCTTTAAAATAATGAAAAATGCCGTGACAGGCCGTCAACAACACCAGTGTACCGCATACCAGCCATAGGTTTTCGGCAAGCGCGGTCCTTCCGCCTGCCTGTTGAATGCGTTCGACGATCCAGCCCGGCATGGCAATGGGTTCACTGCCGATTACAGAGTCGATGATCGACCGCATGACGATCGGTATGGCTGTGCCGAATATGGTTGCCAGGCACATTGATACCGTAGCAACCAGATAGATCATTTTATTACCTTCCATAAATCTGGAAAGCAGTTTTAGACTTTTCAAAGCTGTCCCTCCATTTCTCTCTAAACCCTTTCATGTTGAGCTGCCTGCAGTCATATCCGACGCATACGGAAATTGCGAAGCGGCAGCTGCCTGCCTGTGGCTGTATGTGTTCCACGAATGGAAATACGTTGAAAATTTCTCGGGACATAAAAAGACCACAGGCTTTTGCACCTATGGTCTGACTCAAGCAAATTGAAGAATTACTGTTGAGTGGCAGATTCATAGGCCGCGAATGTTTTTGCAAACCCTTTGTAACTTACGGTGATTCCATTGATATAAGCTGACATTAACGCGACCTCCTTCTTGAATGATTCATTGTGCCTTCGCACATATACTAATATAATGGATATTTCCAGAAAGTGCAAATGATTTTTTAATTTGTAATATTTTTGTAATTATTGACATGCAGTGTGCCTATATTTATCCGCTGGGTTCACAGAAAACGTCCTCATACCATATCCCGCGGTTGATGCCTTCGGCAATAAGCGTTCCCCTGCAGATGGATTGGTTGCCGTACCGGTCACGGAGCCGGTCAACGCATTTGTCCAGCTGCCGCCTTTTCTCCCTGCGTTCCTCGTCATGAAAGAAGGTCATTTGCTCATAATCCTCCGCGTCAGTCAGTCTGGTTACCCTTACGCCGATCTGCCTTACCTTTTCGCCCCTCCATAGCTCTGTGGCCAGCTTTACCGCCGCATAATAAATATCCTCCGTCAGGTCGGTGGGTGCCGGCAAGGTGGTTTGATGCTGCCGCGTACCAAGCCTGGTGTCCTTTAGATGAATCTGAACCGTCAGGCAGGCTTTGTTGATCTCCCGCAGCCTTTTTGCCACCTGTTCGGAATGCACCAGCAGCATGACCTTGATCTCGTCCAGCGTCTGAGCGTCATTGGGCAGCGTGCTGCTGTTGCCGATCCCCTTCACCGGATCCGGTTTATTCAGGACGGGTGATTCATCAAAGCCGTTGGCATACATCCAGAGCATTGCCCCGTTGACGCCGAGCTTTTCCTTCAATACTTTGACCGGTGCCGCCGCAAGGTCTCCTATGGTTTCGATGCCCATTGCATTCAGCCGGGCGGTCGTCTGCCTTCCTGCATAGATCAAATCCTTTACCGGGAGCGGCCATATAAGCTCCTGCAAATTGTCCCGGCTGACGACGGTTACGGCATCGGGCTTTTTGTAGTCGGACCCCATTTTTGCCAGCAGCTTGTTATAGGATACGCCGATGGAGACCGTCAAACCGGTTTCTCTTTTGACCCGCTCCCTGATCTCATGGGCCGTATCCTCAGGCGGCCCCAGCAGCCTTTCACATCCTGTGTAGTCCAGGTAGGCTTCATCGATGCCATACCGCTCAATAACGGGGGAGTAGTTCCTGACCACGGACATAAAGCTGTTGGACGCACGGAAATACAGGGGAAACCTTGCCTTCACAAAAACCGTTTCAGGGCAGAGGTCGCGCGCATCCGCAATGGTCATGCCGGCCCGGATGCCATATTTCTTTGCAGCAGAGGAGACAGCCAGTATCACTCCGCACCTGGCCTCCGGGTTTCCGGTGACTGCCAGCTTGCTGTTCAAATCAAACCTGCCTGCACTGGCAATGATCTCGCAGGTAGCATAGAAGGAATTCAGGTCAATGTGGAAAATTGTCCTCAAGCTACTCACCTATCTTTTCTATAAACCACCTGTCCTTGTCCTTGTCCCATCGCAGCTCCACTATCTTATCCTCTACTTCGCATTTGTACAAAATACAGTTATCAAAGGTTTTTCTTACAGGTGTCTGTGAAAGGATACTGTTTACCCTGACCCTTTTATCGTCAAGGATGAAAAATGCCGGTTTGGGACATTTTCCGGGTTCGAAGTCCACCAGCATCCGTGTCTGTACATTCCGGTATTTCATTAAGATCACAGTCCTACTTCATAATCGAACATGTGTTCGTATTATCATTATAATACGGGGACAAATATCCTGTAAAGGTTTATGCGAATATTTTTTTGTGGTAAGATAAACCATAGAAAGAAAGCGGCGCGGAGCGGCGGATTTTGGCTTCAGATCCGCTCCGGTACAGTTGAAGGGAGGATGGATCATGATTTGCATCGGGACATGCGGATACTCCTATAAGGAATGGGTGGGGCCATTTTATCCCGAAGGTACCAGGGACGGGAATATGCTGGAATATTACGCCTCACAATTCAATTTTGTGGAGATCAATTCCTCCTTTTACCATATGCCCAGGCTGCAGCTGTTCGACAGTATAGCCAAAAGGACGCCGGACGGTTTTAAAACGGCGGTCAAGCTATTTCAGGGCTTTACGCACGAAACCGCTGTCGACGGCAAGCTTGCCGGTAACTTTTCCTATTCCGTGCAGCCGCTGGTGGAGTCAGGCAAACTGGTATGCCTGCTTGCCCAGTTCCCATACTCCTTTCATTATACGCCTGAAAATATGGACCGTTTGAAGCAAATAAGGGAATGGTTCAGAGATGTCGACGTCAATGTGGAATTCCGAAATCAAAACTGGATCCGGCAGGAGGTCGTTGCGTTGCTGAAAAGTGAAAACCTGGGATTTGTATGTGTGGACGAGCCGAATGTGAAAGGTTTGATCAAAAAGGTGCTGCTCGCCACTTCCAATGTCTCCTATTTGCGCCTGCACGGCCGCAATGCCGCGAAGTGGTATGGAGGGGAGGGCTCCGAGAGGTATGATTACCTGTACAGTGAACAGGAGCTTTACGAATGGCTTCCGGGGATCAGGGAGCTGGAGGGAAATTCACAAATCACCGTCATAGCCTTTAACAACCACCCCAAGGGCAAGGCGACAGCCAACGGGAAAATGCTTGCAAGCCTTTTGCAAAGCGCCTTATAAGGCGGAGGCTTTCGTCAGAAGCCGGCGGTTTTATCAATGCGCCTCATGTGTTTTTGTATATTTTCCGCCTGCCGGGACATAACAATGCGATTGGGGCCGAATATGTCGCCCCTGTTCACTGACCGTCGAGCTGATCGGTTGCAAAGCTAATAAAGTTGTCCGTATCCGGGTTATCAATAAACTTGAACGTAAGGTTCGATATCTCCTTCAGCTTCTTGATTTCAACCCCCAGTTTAATGACATTGTTTCCTTTCCGGACTCCGCTGCTCAGGCTCATTATGCGAACAACAGAACCTTCCGGAGGATTGAAAAAGCTATAACCCCTTTCTGAACTGCTATCGAAATCGAAAATAAACTGAATGGACTCCCCCGCTTTTTCATATTTCACACTGTTCACCGTAATTCCCATCCCATCGAGCTTTGTATGATATTCGATTTCTCCTTTTTG
>JAEZMC010000381.1 GCA_023435805.1 Bacillota bacterium
ACGAGGAATCCATACTCTTGAAAATCACCGGCAAGGACAGTGGAATCATCATCGGAAGACGGGGTGAAACACTGGATGCGCTGCAGTATCTTACGAGCCTTGTTGTGAACAAGAACAGTGATGTATACAAGAGAGTCACCATAGATATTGAGAATTACAGGCAAAAACGGGAGGAAACCCTTGTCAAGCTGGCCGACAGACTTGCGGAAAGAGTAGTAAGATACAGGAAAAGCGTAACGCTGGAGCCGATGAATCCGTACGAGAGAAGGATTATACACTCAACACTGCAGAACAACAGGTATGTCAACACCCACAGTGTAGGCGAGGAACCCAACAGAAAAGTAGTTATCACGCTTAAACAGGGAATGGGAAACAAAAAATATTAGACAACAGATTAAAAAGTAGAATAGGTTGAAATGCAGAGGACAATTTAATCAATTGTCCTTTTTGAATGAAGGGTGTCCGGTATCCGGACCACGATAAGAGGCAGGTTATGAAAACAAGCGATACCATTGCAGCCATATCGACACCATACGGAACAGGCGGACTGGGCATTATACGGATCAGCGGGCAGGAGGCCTTTCAAATAGGCGGGAAGATATTTAAGGGACGAAAGCCCTTCCAGGAAATCAAGAGCCACTCCGTCACCCATGGCAGAATTGTCGAACCACGGACCGGAGTGATGCTGGACGATGTGCTGCTCATTAAAATGCAAGGCCCCCATACCTTTACAGCCGAGGATGTTGTGGAAATCAGCTGCCATGGAGGCATCGTGGTGTTGAAAAAAGTGCTTTCTCTGATCCTCCGGCAGGGCGCGCGGGCGGCAGAGCCCGGTGAATTCACCAAGAGAGCTTTCCTTAACGGACGGATGGACCTTGCGCAGGCGGAGGCTGTCATTGACCTCATCAACGCCAAAACGGACGAGGGTTCCAGGGCGGCTGTGTCTCAACTGGAGGGAAAGCTGTCCGGACGAATCAGGAATGAGCGAAGAAAGCTCATTGAATTGATTGCACATATTGAAGCAGTGGTGGATTACCCGGAGCACGATATTGAGGAACTGACCGGTGCTAGAATCTATGAAGGTGTCCAAGCCGTAAAGGGAGAGCTGCAGAAAATAGCAGACGGGTATGAAAACGGCAGGCTGCTTCGTGAAGGCATTACCGCGGCGATCATTGGTAAGCCCAATGCCGGAAAGTCATCTCTGCTCAATGCGCTGGCAGGAAGCAACCGCGCCATTGTAACCGATATCCCGGGCACTACAAGAGATATCATAGAAGAATATATTAACATAAACGGTATACCCGTAAGATTTCTGGACACGGCGGGAATCCGGAATACCGAGGATCCCGTTGAGTCCATCGGCGTTGAAAGGGCACAAAGGGCGGCAGCCGAGGCTGAGCTGGTCCTATTGGTCATTGATGCACAGGCCGGAGTTTTGGCTGAAGACATGGAAATTTTGTCTTCCATTAAAGATAAAAAGAAGATTATCATCATCAACAAGACCGATATTGCAGACGAGGATGAGATCACCCAAATAAAGAAGCAGCTTTCCGATGAATACAACGGACCGGTTGTAATGGCTTCCATGACGGATGGGTCAGGGCTGGATGATTTGCTTGCAGAAATCGAGGCATTGTTTATAAAAGGAGCGTTGGATCTGAATAACGAGGTGTTGGTGACCAATGTACGCCACAAGCAGCTGCTGGACAGCGCGGTGGAAAGCCTTGCGGCTGCTGAAGCCGCTCACTTGAGCGGACTGCCGCTGGATTTTGTAACCATCGACATCAAGGAAAGCGCCGAATATCTGGGACAGATTACAGGCGAGTCCGTCAGTGAAGATGTTGTGAGGGAGATTTTCTCCCGATTCTGCATCGGCAAATAGGCTGATGCTTGATCGGAGCTGTAAATGAAATGTTCAGGAGGAATTATGGAATTTGTTGCAGGAGAATTTGACATAGCGGTGGTCGGCGCAGGACATGCGGGATGCGAAGCGGCGCTTGCCGGTGCAAGGCTGGGCTTTAAGACCATTATATTTTCCATCAATCTGGACAGTATAGCCAACATGCCCTGCAATCCCAATATCGGCGGAACTGCAAAGGGTCATTTGGTGCGGGAAGTGGATGCGCTGGGCGGGGAAATGGGAAAGTGTACCGATAAGACCCTCATCCAGTCCAAGATTCTCAATTCCGCAAAGGGCCCGGCTGTTTATTCCCTCAGAGCGCAGGTGGACCGAAGAAGATATCAGATGGAAATGAAGAATACGCTGGAATGTCAGGAAAACCTATACATCAAACAGGCGGAGATTGTTGAACTGCTGACGGACGACAGCCATTGCGTGAAGGGCGTTAAGACCCACACCGGAGCTGTTTATTATTGCAGGGCTGTCATACTTACTACCGGCACCTATTTGAAAGGGAAAATCATCATTGGGGACGTCAGCTACAGCAGCGGCCCCGACGGCTTGTTTCCGGCAGACAGACTTTCCGGGAGTCTCCGTGAAAAAGGCATTGAGCTGATGCGTTTCAAGACCGGAACGCCTGCAAGGCTGAACAGGAAGACAATCGATTTTTCAAAAATGTCCGAACAGCCAGGTGACGATGTCATCCTTCCCTTTTCCTTTGAAAATGAAAGCATAGAAAGGGAGCAGGTATCCTGCTGGCTTACCTATACAAACAACCGCACCCATGAAATCATACGTGAAAACCTTCACCGTTCGCCGCTGTATGGCGGAATGATCGAAGGAATCGGCCCCAGGTACTGTCCGTCCATAGAGGACAAGGTGGTCCGGTTTGCCGACAAGGAACAGCATCAGGTATTTGTGGAGCCTATGGGACTGGGCACCCAGGAAATGTATCTGCAGGGCATGTCCAGCAGCCTGCCTGAGGATGTCCAGGAGGAAATGGTAAGGACGCTGCCGGGGCTTGAAAATGTTACGATTATGAGAAGCGCCTATGCAATTGAATATGATTGCATCAATCCGACACAGCTGAACCTCAGCCTGGAATTCAAGGCGATCGGAGGATTATTTTCCGCAGGCCAGATCAATGGAAGCTCAGGCTATGAGGAAGCAGCCGCACAGGGCATCATTGCCGGAATCAACGCAGCTCAGAAATTGAAAGGCAAGCCTCCGCTGGTGCTGGACAGGTCTGAAGCATATATCGGCGTGCTCATTGACGACCTGGTGACGAAAGGAACCTCCGAGCCATACAGGGTGATGACCTCCCGCTCCGAATACAGACTGCTGCTCAGGCAGGACAATGCCGATCTTCGGTTGACCCCGAAAGGCTACGAAATCGGACTGATATCCAACGAGCGTTATCACAGGTTCCTTGAGAAGAAGGCAAAAATAGAGGAAGAAATACACCGGCTGGAGACAACATATGTTCCGCCTTCTGAAGGGGTAAATTCGTTTTTGACCGGACTTAACAGCACGCCTGTAAAGACCGGCATCAAGCTGGCGGAACTGCTGCGCCGTCCCGAGATTACCTACAGTTCCCTGGAGGCTGTGGACGGTGAACGGCCGGAACATATGAAGGCTGGTACGGATAAGGGGTTTGATGCGGTTGCGCAGCAGGTGGAGATTTCTGTGAAATACGAAGGCTACATCAAGAGACAGATGATTCAGATAGAACAGTTCAGAAAACTGGAAAGAAAGCAGCTACCCGAAGATATTGACTACAACACCATCCATGGCCTCAGGCTGGAAGCCCGGCAAAAGCTGGCAAAGATCAGGCCGGAGTCGGTAGGTCAGGCATCTCGCATATCCGGCGTATCGCCTGCTGATATTTCCGTTCTTCTGATTTACCTGGAGCAAACGAAACGAAGGAGAGAACAATAATGGACTTGCCGCTGGAAGTACTTCTGAAAGAGGGCGCAGCAGACTTTGGTGTTCGTCTGGACGACACCATGACGACGCAGCTGCTTGAATATAAAAGAATTCTGCTGGAATGGAATCAAAAGATGAACCTGACCGCTATTGAAGAGGATCGGGAAGTCATTCAAAAGCATTTTATCGATTCACTCAGTATTATGCCGTTTCTGAAGGATGTACGCACCATGATCGATATCGGTACGGGCGCAGGTTTTCCCGGCATTCCGGTTAAGATTGCGCAGCCTGCGCTGGAGGTGGTCCTGCTGGACTCCCTTGAAAAACGCGTCGGGTTTTTAAAAGAGGTACTGTCCTCCTTGAAGCTGGAAGGGATCTCCGCCATCCATTCAAGGGCGGAGGATGCAGGTGCAGCCTCCCTTTACAGGGAGAGGTTTGACGCGGCGGCGGCCAGGGCGGTTGCATCGCTGCCGGTGCTTCTGGAATACTGCCTTCCCTTTGTCAGGACCGGCGGAATATTTGTTGCGATGAAGGGCAGCATCGGACAGGAGGCTGCCGATGCAAAAAAGGCGCTGGACATACTTGGCGGAAGCATAGAAGAAATAAAGGAATTCACACTGCCCGGCAGCGACATGAAGAGAACGATTGTTATAGTCAGAAAGTTACGACAAACACCGACAAAATATCCCAGAAAAGCGGGTAAGCCGTCAAAGGAACCGCTGATTTGAGTAGAGATATGAACGAAAACATAATATAAGGACGAACGATTATAGAAATATAAAAAAGGAAATAAAATTTGCAGCGGCGAATATATCCTCGTAAACATAGGAAATTAATGTAAAATACGCGGGTCGAATACAGCTGCACAGGCATATGGTATGACACCCGGAGGAAAAGGATGGTGCCGCATGCTTGAAAACAAATTTCAGATTTCAAAGCCGGAAAAAAAGGATGATATTAAAAACATTTCTTACCTCAGCATCGACTGTGTCAGGCCAAATCCCTATCAGCCCCGGAAACAGTTCAGCAAAGGGGCTCTGGAGGAATTGTGCGAATCAATTAAACAGTACGGTGTTATTCAGCCTATTAATGTAAGAAAAATAACCAATAACAGCTATGAGCTCGTTGCGGGTGAGAGAAGGCTGCGCGCTGCGGTCATGGCAGGCTTGAAGGAGATACCCGCCATTGTGATCAATGTCAATGACAATGATTCGGCAGTCATGGCGCTGATAGAAAACCTTCAAAGAGAGGACCTCAGCTATATGGAGGAGGCCGAGGGCTATAACAATCTCATCAATGACCATGGCTTTACGCAGGAAGAGCTGGCGCAGAAAATAGGAAAAAGCCAGTCTACGATTGCCAATAAAATAAGGCTTCTGCGACTTCCGCCCATGGTAAAAAAGATCCTGTCGGACAATAATCTGACCGAGCGGCATGCCCGCTCTTTGCTGAAGCTCCACGACGAGCAGCTCCAGCTGAAGGTGCTGAAGCATGTTTGCGAAAAGGGACTGAATGTAAAGAAGACGGAAGAGCTGGTGGAAAGGGCCATTGAAAAGTTCACGAAGCTGGAAAAGGACAAGGTGCCGGAAAGGAAATTCACGAAGGCCATCAAGGACATCCGGATATTCGTCAATACTATAAGGCAGGCCATTGATCTGATGAAAAAGTCGGGCGTCAATGCCAAGGCAGCACAGATTGACAGGGGAGAATACGTGGAGTTTATCATCCGGATCCCTAAAAACTGAAATAAAACAGATTTTCTGAAAGGGCTGCCGTGTGCGGCCCTTTGTCTTTTGCACACCCGTCCCGCCCCGGAGGGCTATTTGTGGGAAAAAAGTGGACAGAGTTTTAAAAGTTTATTAAAATGTAAGAGGTAACTACATAATAATAGTGGAATGACTGCAAATTTTCGACATTCGGAGAGAGGTATTATTCATGGCAGAAACAGAAGGAAAAAATGTGCAAAGGGTTATTCCGGTCGATATAGAATCGGAAATGAAAAAATCCTTTATTGATTATGCGATGAGCGTTATAGTCGACCGTGCGTTGCCTGATGTCAGGGACGGTCTCAAACCCGTGCACAGAAGGATCCTTTATTCAATGTACTCCCAGGGCTTTACACCGGACAAGCCATATAGAAAATGCGCGACTACCGTAGGTGATGTTTTAGGCAAATACCATCCCCATGGAGATGTTGCCGTATACGACAGTATGGTACGTATGGCGCAGGATTTTTCACTGAGATATCCTCTTGTCGATGGCCATGGCAATTTCGGCTCACGAGACGGGGACCCGCCGGCGGCCATGAGGTATACGGAATCGAGGCTTGCCAAGATTTCCGCCGAGATGCTTGCCGATATCAATAAGGATACGGTCGATTTCAAGCCCAATTTCGACGAGCATGAGATGGAACCGGTTGTGCTGCCCTCCAGATTCCCCAATCTGCTGGTCAACGGCTCTTCCGGTATTGCTGTGGGAATGGCTACAAATATACCGCCACACAATCTGACAGAGGTCATTAATGGGTTGATTGCGATGATTGACAATCCTGAGATGACAATCGAGGATCTGAATAAGATCATAAAAGGGCCTGACTTCCCGACCGCCGGTACAATCATCGGCAGACAGGGGATCCGGGATGCCTTCAGGACCGGCAGAGGCAGGATCATTATCCGGGCAAAGGCGGAAATTGAACAAATGAGCAACAACAGGCAGCGCATTATTGTCAAGGACCTGCCCTACCAGGTGAACAAGGCCAGGCTGATCGAAAAAATAGCCGAGCTGGTAAAGGATAAGAGATTAGAAGGAATTGCCGATATCAACGACGAGTCAGACAGGGAAGAAGCCGTCAGAATCGTTATTCCGCTGAAGAGGGATGCCAATGCAGGCGTCGTACTCAACCAGCTTTATAAAAACACACAGATGCAGGATGCCTTTAGTGTCAACATGCTGGCGCTGGTGCAGACGGATGAAGGAAAATTCGAGCCGCGGATCATCAACCTGAAGCAGGCCATGGAATATTATCTGAAGCACCAGAAAGAGGTGCTCACCAGACGCACCAGGTTCGACCTGGAAAAAGCCGAAGCCAGGGCGCACATATTGGAAGGTCTGAGAATCGCTATCGATTTCCTTGACGAAGTGATCAGCATCATCAGAGGGTCGAGGACGGAAGCCATTGCGAAGCAGGGACTGATAGAGCGTTTCGGATTAAGCGAACGGCAGGCGCAGGCCATTGTCGACATGAGGCTTGGCAGGCTGACCGGCCTGGAGAGGGAGAAGCTCGAAACGGAGTACCGCGAGGTGCAGGAAAAGATACAGTATTATAGAAGCATTCTGGCAGATGAGACACTGTTATTTAACCTGCTAAAGGATGAGCTGCAGGTTATCAAAGAGAAATACGGTGATGAGAGACGGACCGAAATCACCGCGGATGAAGATGAGATAGATATTGAAGACCTGATCGCCGAAGAGGAAAGTGTCATCACACTCACCCATTTCGGTTATATCAAGAGACTTCCGGCGGATACCTACAAGAGCCAGAAGCGCGGCGGAAAAGGCATCGCGGCGCTCAGCACCCGTGAAGAGGATTTCGTGGAAAAGCTGTTTATCACCTCCACCCACCATTATATCCTGTTCTTTACAAACAAAGGCAGGGTATACAGGCTAAAGGCCTACCAGATTCCGGAAGCGGGGCGCCAGGCAAAGGGGACGGCCATCGTCAACCTGCTGGAGCTGGACAGTGATGAGAAGGTGACAGCCGTCATCCCAATCGCCGAATATGCGGAAGGACTGTATCTGATCATGGCGACCAAGGAAGGTCATGTGAAGAAGACCGACCTGATGCAATACGACAATATAAGAAAAGGCGGCCTTGCAGCCGTAACCCTCAGGGAAAATGACGAGCTGATCGATGTCCGGCTCACCGACGGAGAAAAGGACATCATACTGGTCACCAGGGACGGCATGTCCATACGGTTCCAGGAAAGCGATGTCAGACCGTTGGGCAGGGTATCCCAGGGCGTCAGAGGCATTTCGCTGGAGGAAGGCGATTATGTAGTGGGAATGGGTACGGCCATGCCGGATGCCACGCTCCTGGTCGTCACAGAAAACGGCTTTGGCAAGCGGACCGAGCTGGAGGAGTACAAGACCCAGACCAGAGCGGGTAAAGGAATCCTTACCTACAGGGTAACTGAAAAAACGGGGAAGGTTGCAGGCATACGGCTTGTCCATGAAACCGATGAGATCATGCTCATCAGCTCCGACGGCACCATCATACGCCTTGAAG
>JAEZMC010000383.1 GCA_023435805.1 Bacillota bacterium
GGGTTGTCCGCCACCGCTGATGCAGCCTCCCGGACAGCCCATCACTTCAATGAAATGGTATTTCGACATTCCATCCGCAATCTCCTTCATTAGCTCTGCCGCTCCGCTCAGACCGCTTGTAACGGCAATTTTCAGCACAACGCCGTCCAGAAATTCATAGGCCGGCAGCGGCTTTTCAATAACCAGCTCCGTTGTTTTAATCTTTTCAAATCCCACGAGGGGAGTGACATGCAGTTTATCAAAGGGCAGCTCACGCCCTGTAACAAGCTCGTAGACCGTCCTCAGCGCTGCCTCCATAACGCCGCCGGTGGTGCCGAAAATATCTGCCGCTCCTGTGGAAAGCCCAAGCGGATTGTCAAAATCGGCATTCTCTAGTGCTGGAAAATCAATTCCGGAATCCCTGATCATCCGGGCAAGCTCCCTCGTCGTCAGCACCGCGTCCACATTGGGCAGCCCGCCGTTCTGCATTTCCGACCGGGTTATCTCGTACTTTTTCGCTGTACAGGGCATGACGGATACAACGAAAATGCCTGCCGGATCCAAGCCCAGCAAATCTGCGTAATAACTTTTCACCAGAGCCCCCAGCATCATGTGGGGAGACTTGCAGGTCGAGAGGTGGTCGAGCTCCTGAGGCCAATGATGTTCCATATATTTGATCCATCCCGGGCTGCAGCTTGTAATCATGGGCAGCACCGCGTCATTTCCCTGGAGTGCGCCTTTCAGCCGCGAAAGCAATTCGTTTCCTTCCTCCATAATCGTCAGATCGGCCGCAAAATTGGTGTCAAATACGTCGTCAAACCCCATTTCCTTCAGTGCAGACACCATTTTCCCTGTAACAAGCGTCCCGGTCTCATACCCGAATTACTAGTCAAGGGCTGCCCTCACCGCAGGTGCGGTCTGAATCACAACCATTTTGTTTTTATCGAACAGTGCATCCCATACCGCACCGGTGGAATCCTTCTCCTGCAGCGCACCAACCGGGCATACCGTTGTGCATTGCCCGCAGAAGGTGCAATTGACCTTGTTCAGCGGAAGCCCTGCAGCAGGACCTATAACGGTGTCAAATCCCCTGTGCTGCGCATTCATCACACCCACACCCTGTATCACATTGCAGACTGTAACACACCTTCTGCATAAAATACATTTGGAGGTATCCCGAACGATGGATGGTGACAGATCATCGACAAATGCTTTTGACATTTCACCTTCAAATCTCATCCGGTCGATTCCCATCAGTTCACCGAGCTTCTGAAATTCACAGCTCCGGTTTCTGACACAGCTCAGACAGTTTTTCGGGTGATCTGACAGCATAAGCTCATAGAGCATTTTTCTGGTGTATTTTACCCTGGCTGTATTGGTGCGGACTACCATCCCTTCGCGCACCTGCACCATGCAGGAGGCTTGCAGGTTCTTTGCCCCCTCCACCTCTACCACGCAGATCCTGCAGGAGCCGATACGGTGCACATTTTCCAGGTAGCAGAGGTGCGGAATCAAAATATTGTTTCGTTCTGCAGCCTCCAGTATTGTCTCCCCGTCCCGGGCTGATATTTTTCTGTTGTTGATCGTCAGATGAACAACTCCTTCAGAGGCTTCTGAACCCATACGTATAGCCTGTTCCATCACCGGGCCATTGTCCGACCTGTCCGTATAGTCCTGAATATAACGTGTGACCATCTCAGCACCTCCTGTCGCATCTGAGGCATCTCATAGCCTCTGCTATGGCATTGAGCTTGTGGTAGCCCACCGCAACTTCATCGAAACTGCGGCGCCGCTCACCCGGCGGCAGGAACTTCATCGGAAACCTCTCATGTTCGATGACTTCCTGCTCGACTGCCGCCGCCGGAATATCAATCTCTTCACCTGTATTGAACACACCGTTCCCTCCGAGGAACCGGTCGATTGCTCTGGCCGCTTTCTTCCCATCTGAAATTGCGCGGATGACTGTGTCGGAGCCCCTTACGACGTCTCCGCCTGCAAAAACGCCCTTCATTCGGGTCATCAATGTATCCCTGTCGGTAACGAAGGTGCCCCACTGGGTCACTTCCACCTCATCTCTGTTAATGAACGGCAGGTCGGAGTATTGGCTGACGGCTGGTATCACCATATCGACCTTCCAGGAAAATTCCGAACCCGCAACAGGCTTCGGTTTTCTGCGCCCGCTGGAATCAAAATCCTTCAATTCCATCCGTACACATTCGATTTCCCTGACACGGTCTTTTCCGATAAACTGCACCGGAGCAACCAACGGAAGAATCCTGACGCCTTCTTCCAGCGCATCCCGTATTTCCCTGCTGTCTGCCGGCATATCCTCGACATGCCGTCTGTAAAGCACGGTCACCTCCTGCGCGCCCAGCCTCAACGCAGTCCGGGCTGCATCAATGGCCGTATTTCCCCCTCCGATCACCGCTACCCTGGCCCCTGTTTTTACCTCGCGCCCCAGATTGACATCCCTCAAAAAATCCAGTCCATGGTAAACGCCCTTCAAATCCTCGCCGGGTATATTGATCTGGTTGGAAAACTGTGTGCCCGTTGCAATGTATATTGCATCGTGGCTGCTTTTCAACTGATAGAAGGTCATATCCGTGCCCACTTCGGTATTGAGATGGATTTTGACGCCAACCTGTTCAATCATGCGGATTTCCTTCTGCAGCACTTCCTTCGGCAGCCTGTATTCCGGTATTCCGAAGGCCAGCACGCCTCCGGCCACTGGCTGCGACTCATACACATCCACATCGTATCCCAGTCTGGCAAGGTAATAGCCGCATGTCAGCCCGGACGGCCCGGCTCCGATAATGCCGATGTTTTTCCCTTTCTTCGGAAACACAAGATCCATGTAGGGCGTATCGTCCTTCAATGCATAATCCGCAACATACCTTTTCAAATCAGCAATGGAGACCGGGTCATCCAGTTGCCCCCGCCTGCATTTGCTCTCGCACTCATGGGTGCATACCCTGCCGCAGACCGCAGGAAACGGATTCTCCTTCCGTATGAGGTTGTATGCATCCCTTAGCCTTCCTGCCGCCACCAGCGCAACATATCCCGGAACATTAATACCGGCGGGGCAGGCATTCTGACAGGGTGACAGGAACAACTCCGTGCAAACGCCGGCTCTGCAGTATTTATATTTAATATGCTCCACATATTCTTCACGGAAATTGCTGATCATACTCAGAACGGGATTCGGCGCGGTTTGGCCCAGATTGCAGATGGCAGTCTCCTTGATCATCGCGCCAAGGCTTTCCAGCATTTCAATGTCCCCGTCCTTTCCCTGCCCTTTCGTGATCCGCTTGAGTATGTCCAGCATCCTCTTGGTCCCAAGTCTGCAGGGAACGCATTTCCCACAGGATTCATCCTGTATGAATTCCATAAAAAACCTTGCCATGTCCACCATGCAGGTATCCTCATCCATTGTAATCAACCCGCCTGATCCCATGATGGCGCCCAGCTTCTCCAGCGAACCGTAGTCAATCGGTGTATTGAGATTTTCCCTGGTCACACAGCCGCCTGAAGGCCCGCCTGTTTGGGCCGCTTTAAACTCCTTATTTTTCCGTATTCCTCCTCCAATATTGAAAATAATCTCCCCCAATGTTGTTCCCATCGGCACTTCCACAATGCCGGTATTGTTGATGGCGCCCGCAAGTGCAAACACCTTCGTCCCTTTACTGTTTTCCGTTCCATAGCTGGAAAACCAGCCGCTGCCGTTTAAAATAATAGGAGGTATGTTGGCATAGGTTTCAACATTGTTAATGATCGTCGGCTTGCCGAAGAGCCCTTTTTGAAATGGGAAAGGCGGCTTTTGCCTCGGCTCGCCCCTCTCTCCTTCTATGGACGCCATCAGCGCCGTTTCCTCGCCGCAGACGAAAGCACCAGCTCCGATACGTATCTCCAGGTCAAAACAGAATGAACTGCCCAGTATATTCGTGCCAAGCAGACCTGTCTCCCTGGCAGTTTGAATGGCAAGCTCCAGTCTCTCCACCGCCAGCGGGTATTCCGCGCGGACATAAACATATCCGTTTGCGGCGCCGATCGTATAGCCCTCGATCAGCATCCCTTCGATGACAGAATGGGGGTCTCCCTCCAGAATGCTTCTGTCCATAAATGCGCCTGGGTCGCCCTCATCTGCGTTACATACAAGATATTTCTGTGAACCTGCCGCATTCATACCGGATTCCAGCTTGACTCCGGTCGGGAAGCCTGCGCCCCCTCTGCCCCTCAAGCCGGACTTTTTCACTTCAGCCGCCACCTCCGACGGAGTGTATTCCCGCAGCACCTTGGCAAGCGCCATGTACCCGTCCCTTGCGATATATTCCTCCAGTGAGGCATAATCAATCGTACCGCAATTTCTAAGCGCTATTTTGACTTGATTTTTAAAATAACCGATGTCTTCGAGACAAGGTATGTTTTTACCCAACGCTTTGTCGAAATAAGTCCTGTCTGCCACAATATTTCCATTTATCAGGTGTGTCTCCACAATAGCCGGCATATCCTGCGGCGTCAGCTTTGTATAGAAAACGCACTTGCCGTCGGGTTGGTCCAGGCCGGTTACCGCCATAGCAGGCCCCAGGTCGCAGGTGCCGATACAGCCGGTTTCAACCAGCAGCACCTTATCCGAAAGCCCCTGTTCGTCCAGACTTTTCACCAACGCATCCCTTACCGCATGACAATTCGAGGATATGCAGCCTGCGCCGCAGCAGACCTGCACCCGGTACTTCATGCTTCCCAGCCTGTCATAATACTCCTGCTTGATCCTTTTAAGGTCTTCCATATTACCGATCACGGAATTCAGCCGCATGCTTTTCCACCTCCTCAATACTGCTCTATAATATTCCGGAGCTTATCCGGGTTCACCTGCTTGTAGACCTTATCATTGATGGTCATGGCCGGCGCCAGGCCGCACGCACCAATACACCGCATTACCTCGAGGGTAAATTTGCCGTCCTTCGTCGTGCCGCCTATTTCCACGCCCAATATTTCTCTGAGCTTTTCAATGATTTTTTGACCACCCCGGACATAGCAGGCCGTACCAAGGCAAACCCGAATCGTATTTTCACCTTTTGGCTCCGTAGAAAAGAATGAGTAAAATGTCACAACCCCGCTTACCTCGGACAAAGGCTTTTGAAGCCTCTGTGCAATAAATTGCTGCAGCTTGAGGGGAAGGTATCCGTAAATCCCCTGCGCCATGTGAAGGATCTGAATGAGGCTTCCCTCCCTGTCCCTGTACTCGTCAATCACTGCTGCGATCCTGTCGTACTTTTCCTGATCCGTCTCCCTTTTGCACGCGCATGCCTTATTTTGTATGCTCATAAAAACCTCCTGACATTCCTTTTTCCAGGTAAAATGCAGACTGGAAAACCTTCTATCCATTTTGCCAGTGCGACTTTGGTTTTTTTTTAACAATCATATGCGCTCGATCAGACTGTTTTCTTCAGGTTGTTTGACTGTAATCACAGATGCGGACTAAAGCATTGAATGACGTAGATTAAATATGATTTGGTGAATTGGGCTGGCTTTCTTCTGTTAAATCATTAGCTATTGTATAAATTTACATACATTATAGCACGCGTTTCCAAATTTTACAATATGACAGGATAAATATTTCACAAGCTTATGTACTGATTTTCGTACATTTCTCAAATGGCATATAAGTTTTTTTGCCTCTTCAAAGCTCCTTCAAGCTTCTTTAGCATTATTTATACATAGGCCATAAAAACCTTTCATCATAAACAAAATCTATAAAATTCTTCTTAAGGATCCCAATATTCTCTTTCACCTCATAACCCATATCCCGCAATCCAAGCAAAATTCCTCCCACTACAGGCTCAAACAAAGGCATTTTCACCTCTGACAGCGGCAGCTGCTTTTTAAATTCCTCTTTAAAAGCAGCGAAAAAAACAGGCGTTGCCTTCCAAGCCCCTCCTGCTACAGTTACTGGTATATCATATTTTCCGCATCTGCCCTCTGCGGTCTTTAATTGCCTGGCCAAATGGAATGCAGCCTTTTTAAAAATATCAATGGCAGCCTCATCCCCCTGATCCGCACACCAGCCCGCAATGGGACAAACTGAGGCAATCAGCGTCCTCTGCCGGCCCGGAAGAGCTTGATTCAATTGGGCAATCATCTCTCTCATATTGCGGATCTTGTACGTTTCCTTTACACGCTCCCATATCAATGAATGGGGTATGATCCCATCCTCAATTTGTGCGCACACTCTTAATGCTTTTTGTCCGATATAATAGCCAGAGCCTTCGTCACCAAATGCATTGCCCCACCCGCCTACAAATACCCAATCCTTCTCCGTGCGGACTGAAGCAAAGGAGCCTGTACCAGCCAACGCCAATCCGCCGTATTCTTCTTGAATGGCGCCATATAAAGATATAGCCATCTCATTTAAGTAACAAACCGACACATTCTTATGCAGCAGTTTTTTTAACAGATCGGTCGGCCACTGTTCACCGATAATTAAAGTTGCATTCACCGTACATATCTCTCTTGTATCCATTCCACCTGCTGTCAATGCGCCGGAAACCGCAGTAAGTATCGATTCTTCAATATTCATACGAGTACTATAGTTGGGGTTTGTCGGCCCGCCCCTGCCCACACCAACCAGGTTTCCATTTTCATCTGCAATCAGGCAATTAAGCTTCGTACCGCCGCCGTCTAAAGCCATTACATAACGCATTCCGGTTCCCCCTTAAAGTAAAAAAGGTGCTGACAGACAACAAACTATCCATTCCGTGTTTCGCCCGGAATAATCAATTGAATATGCTTTTCTTTGAAAAATCTCAAAAATGATTCTTCAGGGTATTGATCCGTAATAACTGTACTGACAGATCCGAAATCATGTATGCCGAATAATACACGCCTATTATTGAACTTGCTGCTGTCTGCCAGTACAATAACCTCATCTGCCGAATCAATCATTTTTCTTCGGATTGCAGCCTCCGCCATGTTATTATCCCTCAAGCCTTCCAACAGGATACCTTTGGGCGATATGAACGCCTTATTTGCTTTCAAGCCGCTTACCATACTTTCTGCTAAAGAACCCACAAAGGACTGAGTTGTGGGATTGAGCACCCCTGCCACCCCTACCAGTGTCCCCTTGCGATATTCTCTGAACTGTTCATATACCTGTATGGAGTTGCTGATGACTGTAATATTTTCAACATTGTTTATTAATTTTGCCAGCTCCAGAGTAGTTGAACTGGCGTCAAGAAACAAGGTATCGCCCTGGTGGACCAGCTTGAAAGCTTCACCGGCGATTGTGTTTTTTACCTCTGTAAGAAGCTTGGCAGCACTGGAAAAGGGAAGTTCAACATCTTCAACCAGCGATGCCCCTCCGTAGTTTCTTTCTATCTTGCCTTCTTCGTATAATTTTCTGAGATCAAGACGAATCGTTACCTCCGAAACCTGAAACATTCTGCTCAATTCCGACACCGGAGCCGAACCCGTTTCACGCAACAATTTCATAATTTCCCTGCGTCTTTGTGCAGCAAACATATCACGCCCACTCCATTTAATAATCATTATACAATGATCGAAACATATCGTAATACTTCGTATTTTTTCATTATATATTGCCGTAGGAATTACGTCAAGATATAGCACCTATATCAGCCAGTTTGGTGATTGTTCAGGCATATACCTACATAAAAATATCTTGTTGACGGTCAGAACTATTTGAAATATAATAATAAACATCGAAATACTTTGTTAAGTAATCGAAATGAGATGAATATAAAGGGGTTGATTCCTTGCTAAAGCAAGAATTCTACAATCAGCTGCACAGCCTGATTCAAACGATTGAAGAAAAGCAGGACAGAACCATTGACGAAGCTGCAAAAGCCATATCGGAAGCTATTGCAGCCGGTAAGGCAGTACATATCTACGATACCGGTCATATGCTGGATAGTGAGCTTATCAGCCGTGCTGGCGGACTTGTGGCATTCAAGCCTCTGCGTATCCACTTTGAAGTACACAATGATGTCCGAAGCCGCCCTGAGGATAAAAGCAAAAATCGCGATATGGAAGGTCTCATGCACTATGTCCTGAAAAAAAGCAATGCCCACCCTGGAGATATACTGATTGTCGGGAGTGTTTCGGGCAAAAGCGTTCTGCCTGTAGACCTTGCCCTCTCTGCCAGAGAAATGGGCTTAAAAGTGATCGTTCTGACCAGTGTTGCCTACTCTAGTTTACTCCAGAGTGAACATTCAAGCGGAAGACGCCTCTTCGAAGTCGCCGATATTTGTATTGACAACTGTGCACCACCACTTGACGCCATGGTTGAAGTACCGGGGTCTGGACTTTCCGTATGCCCTGCATCCGGTCTGTCAGCAGCCTCCATCATGTGGGCTGTAACGGCTCAGGTGATCGATAATTTGCTGTTTCTCGGAATCAGGCCATCCATTTACAAATCCATTAACTTCCCGGGAAGCGCCGAGTTCAACGAAGCTGAATGCAAACGGTATGCCGAGACAGGATTCTGATTTTTATTTGAATGCCGAGGTTAACATATATGCAGATAGAAAAGTATTTTTCGGCCATTAAAGAAATTTTGGACGATATACTAGTAAATGAAACAAACAAGATGGAAAGCGTTGCAGAGCTGTTCTGCAGTACCGTTGTAAACGGCAACACAATTTTCATATCCGGATGCAGTCATTCGAGTATTTTTGCTCAGGAAGTATTCTATCGCGCCGGCGGCTTTATGCTGATGAATCCGCTTTTCCTTCCGGGTATGACGCTTGACACGATTCCCGTAACTCAAACCACCAGATATGAACAAATTCCGGGTATAGCCAAAGCTGTGTTATCGGAATCAAAAATGCAAAAAGGCGACACGCTGGTTATTGCTTCCATATCTGGCCGTAATACAGTCCCTGTGGAAATGGCGCTGTGGGCTAAAGAAAACGGGGTAAAAACAGTGGCGCTGACATCCCTGAACTATTCGAGAGAAGTGGAAAGCCGCCATTCGTCCGGTAAAAAGCTTTATGAAATCACTGATTACGTCCTTGATGTAAGGTGTCCTAAAGGCGATGCTGTTCTAGAAATAGCAGGATTGAAGGAAAAAACAGCTCCTGTTTCCACCATATCGGGTATCGCTATCATGCATGCCGTTATTTCTGAAACCATTGAGCGTTTAATCCGGCTCGGTATCACACCTCCGGTTTACATGTCCGCAAATCTGGATGACGGAGACGCGCACAACAGACGTATGCTTACGAAGTACAAGGAGCAAATCCACTATATATAAAAATGACTTATCATATGTTCGTCATCTGCAGCCTATACTCCGAAGGCAGCATGCCTACCTGCTTCTTGAACATTTGCCCAAAATATTTGGAATCATTGTACCCCACCATTTCACTGATATCCTGAATCCTCAAGCTCCTGTCCACCAGGAGCTTTTTGGCTTTTTCCACCCTGCTCTTCATAAGGAAATCCACATAATTTTCCCCTGTTTCGCTTTTAAACAACTGACTCAAGTAAGAAGGGTTCATGAAAAATTTCGCTGAAATGGCTGCCAGCGTTATATCCTCATGCAGATATCGTTCAATATATTCTTTTATTTGTTCAATCATTTTTTTACTGCCATATTCCGATTTGTGCTTTAAAACAGAGATGATTATCCGGACCATTTCTTCCTTAAGCTCATTACTGGCGGCGAATTTGGACATATAATTTTCAGGTGACATATCTCGCAATATATTTTTTAAGTCGCCACCTATACTGTCCATACTTGAATTGATGGTTATCAGGATATTCCCGCAAGTTTTCTTTATTATGTCAAAAGGTGCCTTATGCTTTTTAAAATCTTCAAAAAGCTCATCAATCGTGTTCATCAGACATTTTTCATTCTGGTCCTCCAGCTCCTTGATCAGCTTGGATACAAGCATAAATGGATATCCATAGCTTTTGCTGCCGATCTGATCCTTTATTTTCAGAAGCGATTCTATCAGCAGTTCCGCATTGACCGGTTTCAAAAGGTAATCTACGACATTGTACCTTATGCTTTGCTGCAAGTATGTAAAGTCATCAAACCCCGTCAATACAATCACCTTGATACCGGGGAAGCTCTCCCTCAGTTTTCCGGTCAACTCCAGGCCATCCATTACAGGCATTTTCAAATCGGTAATAACAATATCCGTATTTTCCGCAGAAATCAATTCCAGGGCTTCCTCCCCGTCACAAGCTTCACCGGAAACCTCAAATCCAAGCTGTTCCCATGGTATCAGTTTTTTCAGTCCTCTTCTTATCAGATGCTCATCATCTACCACAAATACCTTTAACATTTCCCATCACCCATTCTTCGTCATAAAATATCGGTATAACAAGCTTGACACTGGTACCCTCACCCGGAATGCTGTCGATTGTCAAACCATATTCCCTTCCAAAATATAAGAACGCCCGCTCATTCACATTCTTAAGCCCGATGCTTTGAACTTCATCATCAAAATATCCTGTAATATGCTCTCTCAGTTCACTCAGTTGTTTCAGCTGGATACCTGCCCCATTATCATAAATCTCAAATTGTAAATTCCCGTCTACCACATGTGCACTTACCTTAAGCAAGCCTTTACCC
>JAEZMC010000001.1 GCA_023435805.1 Bacillota bacterium
CTGGGTATGCAGGATCTGCAGGTGAAGCTTTATAACGGCGGCAGGCATGAAAGCATCAATGAAACGAACCGGTCTGAGGTTTTCAATGACATTTCCGACTGGCTTATGAAACGGAGCAGCGCCTAAACAACCGAGCCCAGCAGCATAATACCTTCATTCTCACGGTAAATTCCGGGCAGCTGTCCCAAAGGCAGCGGGTTTACTCCACTGCCCACCTCGATGGTATAGCCGGGCCGTCTGAACTCCTGCAAAAACCAATCCTTATACCCGGCGTATGCGGCTTCCTCCGTACCGGCTTCGACCGCATAGCCGCTGATAGCCGCAAACTGGTTTGCTATGGTTAGCGACCGGGGCGGCGCATAATTCATGAACTGCCAGTATATGACCCTTCCCTGGGTGTGATAGGCGATAACAAGCTTGAAATCATGCGCGCGGGTAAAGTCGTACATCGCCCTGGATTCCGGTTCGGAGAGCGGTGCATCGCCGCCGAAGTCCCTTGGCGCGGGGCCGGTGATGCCCATTTCTATCTCTAGTTCCTTTTCTTTTTCCCACTCCGCAGGGTAGTTCAAATTCAGATCCACTCCTCTGATGTTTGCCTTCCAGACGCTTGGCAGCGGCAGGCCTGTCTTGTTAAGCGTTGCGGCCTGTATAAACGCAGGATCATCGTAGTTCGGCCAGTAGGCGACCAGATCCACCCCGTCGGGGTTTACCAGCGGCACAAGGTAAATGCTGGAATAATTATATATATTGCGTATGTTATACCCCTGCAGCGTGCTGCCGGTTGAATAGGCCCTGGAATAATTCTCAATGAATTTCATCAGAACAGGTGTGGTAATGGACTCGTTGGCATGGTGAGATGCATTGTAGGAAACCTCGCTGGAGCCCCTTCCAAGCCTTATATAGGAGAGCTCCCTGCCCATTACGCTTCTGCCGATGGAACCGGTTTGGAGGAAAGGATACCGTGCCTTCAGACCCTGTATCTGCAATTGGACAATTTCATAGGTAGGCGCCACATCCAGAGGCACGACATCAATACCGTAGGGTACGATGAGACTCTGGCCGATGGCCAGCTGTTCCGGGATGATCCCCGGGTTGGCTGTCATAATGGCATTGACCGTTGTATAATAGGCGCGGGCGATGCTGTAAAAGGTATCGCCGGGCCGAACCGTGTAGGTGTCATATCCTCTGATATATTTTAAAAGAACACCCCAGGTGGCAGGTCCGACGACACCGTCCACAGCCAGGCCGTTATTGCGCTGAAAGGCCGTTACTGCCTGGTTAGTCCGGCCGCCGAACACGCCGTCTACCGTACCGGCGTCGTAGCCTATTCTGTTCAAGGTACTCTGCAAAAGTCTTACATCCGGTCCTGTTGAACCCAGTGACAATGTCTGCATCTATTGATCCCGTCCTTTGGAGTGAACCGTCTTCCCCGGTTTTCACAAAATATTACTGGTATATTCTATTACCTGTTTATGAAAAAGGTGCTGCTTGAGTTGATTTGGCTCCATTTCCGATTCCGTCTGTTTGTTGCTATTTATGCTATTGTGTTATATTATATTGGTTATAACCTATTACCATGAGGCGGAGTGAACGGCATGCTTGATGAAAAAGCCCCTATGGCGCTTTATTTTCAGCTCAAAGAAATCATTATCAATAAAATTAAAAGCCATGAATGGCCTGTTGACAGCAGGATTCCTACGGAGAGACAGCTCTGCGACATATACAAGGTCAGCCGTATTACGGTCAGGCAGGCCTTGGGCGAATTGGAGCGGGATGGCTATCTGTATCGGAAGCAGGGAAGGGGTACCTTTGTCACATCGCCGAAGATCGAGCAGCGCCTGTCAAGCTTTTACAGCTTCAGCGAAGAAATAAGAAGGATGGGCTATACTCCTGCCACAAAGGTTTTGCAATTTAAGCAAATGGAGGCGGAGGAGACCATTGCCATTAAACTGAATGTGGAAAAAGGGTCGCCGGTTTACAGCATCAAGCGGCTGCGCCTCGCAAACAGCGACCCCTTTGCAGTTGAAACCTCCTATATACCCGGTGATCTGTTCAAGGATCTGAACGAAGAGGAAATCACATCCCAGGGCTTATATAATACATTGAAAAACAAATATAACGTCTATCCGGAAGAAGCGGTTGAGACCTTTGAAGCCATTCTGATCGGCAGTGAAGCTGCGAATTTCCTGCAGATCGGCAGGAATTCACCCGGCATTTTGCTGGAAAGGTTCACGCATGCTGGCGGTAATATCGTTGAATACTGCAGAAGCATGATCAGGGGAGACCGGTATAAGTATAAAATCATATTAAAGAATTAAGATATTGGAAATAGGGAAGAGATGTTGCTGCTTAATTGGTCATAACCAATGTCGAGTGAATTGATTGGATGCAATATTTCTGATAAAATGGTTATAACAATATAACATATGGAGGTAGGACAATGTATAAGACGGAACAAGAAATTTTTAGCCAGTATGACGCTTTAAAGAAAACCTATCAGTATATGATGGAAAAGAAGGATGAAATAAAAGATATTCTGGGGGGATTGCGTTTCAGCAGTGTCAGCTTTACCGGCTGCGGATCCAGCTACAGTCTGTGCAGATCAGCCGAGTGGAGCCTGAAAGTCAGAAGCGGCGTCTGGAATACCATGTCCATCCCCGCGGGCGATATCCTGCTGAACTTCAGCCAGTATAAAAACCTGTTAAAAGACGCGCTGCTGGTGGCGCCTTCCAGGTCGGGAAGCACAAGTGAAGTGCTGCTGGCAGTCCGGAAGGCAAAAGAAGAGCTGGGTGTACCCTGTGTATCCATCTGTGCGGTCAACGGTTCCGAATTGTCCCGGATAGCGGATTTGAGCCTGGAACTGCCCTGGGCATTTGACGAAAGCGTCTGTCAGACAAGGACCGTTTCAAACCTCTATACCGCCAACCTGATACTGATCGGGATCCTTACAGACGACAGCCTGCTGCTTGACGAGATTGGAAAAGCCATAGAGAATGGCGAAAAATTCATGGAGGATAACCGGAATACGCTGGAGGCCATAGGCAGGAACGAAGCATGGGACAATGCCGTGACGCTTGCAGATGCGGAACTCACAGGCATTGCAGAGGAAGGCGCACTTGCATTCAAGGAAATATGCCAGCTGCAGTCCAATTACTATCACATCCTTGATGTCCGCCATGGTCCGGCTGTTCTGATCCGAAACAGGACACTGGTCATTATGGCTGCCTCCTGTGAAGATGAAATCTATCAGAGGGACCTGGTAAGGGACCTGAAAAACCAACAGGCAATCATTGTTACGGTAGGCAGCAAGCCGGACAACATCTATGGCGCGGATCACCACATTGCCGTACCGGCATATAAAAACGCTGCGGTCATGGGAATTCCCTTCATATTTGTACCCCAGCTGCTGGCGTTCAGCAAGGCGATCTCACGGGGGACAAATCCCGATCTGCCGCAGGGCCTGGATCCGTGGATCAATCTTGCCAGGTAAAAGGAGGAAAACATGAAAAAGGAAATAGATGTACTCACCTTTGGAGATCTTTGTGTGGACCTGATTATAACGGGGAAGGATGTTGTTCCGGAGTTCGGTCAGAAGGAAAAAATGGTAGAGAATTATGCTCTGGAAATGGGCGGTTCGTGCAGCATATTTGCCTGCCAGACCGGTAAGCTGGGACTTCGTACGGCCGTGGTGGGAAGAGTCGGGCCTGACCAGTTCGGCAACCTGATCACAGGTACATTGCAGGATGCAGGGGTCATGACGGACTACATTATAATCGATGAGAGCCAGAAAACCGGATTGACCGTAGCGCTAAACAAGGTTGATGACCGGGGTATGCTCACCTACAACGGAACAATTGACGGAGTCGAGCCGGAGGACATTACCGATGAACTGCTGAAATCCGTCAGACATTTGCATATAGGAAGCTACTTTTTAATGAAAAAGCTGCAGCCCCATTATCCGGAGGTGGTGAAAAAACTGAAGGCGTACGGTGCGACAATCAGCCTGGATACCAATTGGGATCCTGAAGAAAAATGGGAGAGCGGTTTGTCGGACATCCTTCCCCATGTTGATATCTTTTTCCCGAACGAAAACGAGGCCATGGCAATAACAAGGGAAAGCAGTGTAGAAAAGGCCATAGAAAAGCTAAAGGAAATGATTCCGATACTGGCTGTGAAAAAGGGGAAGGACGGTGCCGTCGTTTATGCTGACGGCAGGATATACCATTCTCCTGCCATAGACGTAGTCAAAAAGGATGCTGTCGGGGCGGGCGATTCCTTTGACGGAGGGTTTGTCTATGGCTTCCTTTCCGGACGGAGCATGGAAGACAGCGCACGGATCGCCAACATATGCGGAAGCCTGAATACCAGGATGGAAGGTGGAACGAAAGGGCAGCCGTCACTGGATGAGGTGATGGAGCTTTTATAAGCCTCCTCTGAAAAAAATGAAAAAATACTGGGTTTGTAAAAGGAATTCGGGGAAATATCCTATATATTGTTCAAGTCTGTATTTTTTGATAGAATCATGTTAAAACAGCGTAAATATTTTATTGGGGAGCGGTCTGGCTCCGATCCGTTTGAGGAGGTAATTATGGAGAAGGATAAAAGGATTGCTGTTTTGATTGATGCGGACAATGTATCGGATAAGTATATCAAGCACATTTTTGATGAAATCTCAAATCACGGAATACCGACCTATAAAAGGATTTATGGGGACTGGACCAAGCCTCAGCTGACCTCCTGGAAGAATGTGCTGCTGAATTATTCCATCACGCCGATACAGCAGTACAACTACACCAGCGGGAAAAATTCAACGGATGCGGCATTGATTATTGATGCCATGGATATCCTCTATTCAAACAATGTGGACGGCTTTTGCATCGTTTCCAGCGACAGCGATTTCACCAGGCTGGCGGCACGCCTGAGGGAGGCGGGTATGTACGTGCTCGGGATGGGGGAAAAGAAAACGCCCACGCCGTTCATATCGGCGTGTGAAAAGTTCAAATACCTTGAGGTGCTGGCATCCATGGCCACCAAACCTGCCGAGCCCAAAAGCGCGAAAGGCATGCCTGCCCACGAGGAATCCAAATACGGCATGGCGAATATCGACAAATTGATCGATGTAATCAAAAAGATCATCAATGAGATTTCTGATGAAGACGGCTGGGTATTTCTGGGCAGGCTGGGTGATACGCTCAATAAGCGTTACCCGGACTTTGATACCAGAAACTATGGATATGCAAAGCTGACGCCTTTTCTATCCTCACTCAACCATTTTGAGATTCGATCAACCAAGACCAGCAACCCCAGTATCAGTCTCAAATATATCAGGAATAAGGAATAAGGCCGTTCGGCTGCCGGTGAAGAGATGGGGAACCGGGAACCACAGCCGGCAAATGTGGCTGAAAAAGTCAGAGGACAGTACGCAATTTGCATTGAAATTGACGGACTGTCCTCTTTTATACGCTTTACCGATGACTTCCGCCAGGAACGGCACCTGATGTCACGCTGTCTGTGGCTGGCGGCGGGCTGTTAAATAGGCAGCGCCGCCGAACAGCAGGAAGGTAATAAGGAAACTGACTGGCGCAAGCAGTATGCCGCCCGGTTCGCCGATGTGAAAATATGCTTTAAGCATACTGGTGATTGTAAAAAACCTGCTTGTGACAGGCAGAACGACCCACGAGGCGCCGAAGGCAACCCAGAATACGGTCACAAAAACCTTGCCCAGCTTGTAGGCTAACGCACCGTATAGTAAGGAAAACGAGCCGATCAGGCTATAGAACATTGTCAGCCATAAGAACATGGAAGCCGTTCCGGAGCCCGGATACATGTATAGCAGTATGTTTCCGCCGTCGGATTTCACCATGTTCAGCGCGCTGGAGAGGACGCCCTCCAGTTTGATCGCCAGGGTGGAGAGGGCTGCAAACAATGCAGACATGGAGATGATAGTGGTCGCCATGGAAAGGAGAATGCTGTTACGGGTATTGCCGAACATCAGCAGGTAGTTGAATGTTTCCTTGTAGTTTGCCATCACGTAGATGATAATAAATATGGCAGCTCCTAAGTAAAAACCGGCATTGACGCTGCCGCTAGAGTTTCCGCTCCTGGTGCTGAGGATCAGCACGGTTATGGCCAAATAGGCCGCGGCATAGATGCACGTAAAGGCTGTCATGCTTTTGAGCATATGCTTTATTTGAAACCGGATACATTTCATAAGTCTGTCCATAATATTTCCTCCTAATGATTTTCAGTCAGATAGATAAATAATTTCTGCACCGGTATCGGCGTGATATCTACCTGGTAATTTGACATCTTTTTCAGTGTTTCGGTATCGAAATTCTCAAACACTGCAGCAATTTTAATATTGCCCACCATCTCACTGTGAAGAATCCTCAGCCCGGCAGTTGCTTGGTCAACGGCCTCGTTCCGGCCGGATACATAACGGGCCTTTTCCTTCAGCTCTTCCACCGTCAGCTGCTCCACCAATGCGCCTTCCTTCATGATGATGGCTTCCTCAAATACATCGGCGGACTCTTCGATAAGATGCGTTGAGACGATAAAGGTACGGGGGTATTTGGTATAATCCTCTATCAGTTCCCTGTAAAATAGATCTCTCACCGCGGCGTCAAGCCCGAGCACGGGCTCGTCAAAAATGGTAAGCGGCGCTCGCGATGCAAGCCCAATGACAATTCGAAGAATGGATTCATAGCCTCTCGACAATGTCTTGTATTTTTTCTTTTTATCCAGTTCGAATTTTTT
>JAEZMC010000068.1 GCA_023435805.1 Bacillota bacterium
TATGCATTATTTTTATATACCGGCTCATCGTGACGTGCTAGGATACAAATACAATACAACGTGTTTAGGGGTGAATCAAATATGAGGTTGGCAGCAGCAAATAATCGGACTCAATTTAGCCTAAGGATGAAAAATGCCTTTGCGTATTTAAAAAAGAAAAAGTATCTGTATATACTATTGATCCCATGCGTTGTTTATTTCATTATATTTAACTACATTCCCATGTACGGAATCATTATTGCCTTTAAGAATTTTAACTTTGCAAAAGGTATTCTGGGAAGCGAATGGATCGGCTTTGAAAACTTCAAATACATGTTTGGGCTGAGCGACTTTTACCAGGTGTTCTGGAACTCTCTCTACCTGGGCTTTTTAAGAATGATTTTTGGCTTTCCGATACCGATTTTGCTCGCGCTGCTATTAAATGAAATCAAAAACCGGACATACCAGAGGATAACACAAACGGTACTTTACCTCCCTCATTTTATTTCCTGGGTCGTTATCGGAGGTATCATGGTGAACTTTTTATCTCCTTCCTGGGGGATCGTGAACATCATCCTCAAACAACTCGGAAGCGAGCCAGTATTCTTTATGGCCAGTGAGCAATGGTTCAGACCGCTGGTGCTGCTCAGCAGCATATGGAAGGAGTCCGGATGGGGTACCATAATCTATCTTGCGGCCATTGCGGGTATCAATACGGAATTATACGAGGCGGTAAAGATCGATGGCGCCAACAGACTGCAAAGTCTGTGGCATATTACACTGCCCGGTATAAAATCAACGATTGTCGTATTGTTGATATTGAGGCTTGGCCAAATTATGGGCAATGGCTTCGAACAGATCTTTGTCCTGCAGAATCCTATGAATCTGAATGTTTCAGAGGTATTTGAAACATATACCTACCGGGTGGGTATCGTAGGCGGGCGTTTCTCGTTTGCAACGACTGTGGGTCTGTTCACGTCGGTAATCGGGACGATATTCCTTTTGGCCAGTAATAAGGCGGCATCCTTACTTAAAGAAGACGGCATATGGTAAACAACCATTTTGAGGAACCATTTTTGAATCAAGAACCGGAGGTTTAGGTATGAAAAACAAATCGTTTGGGGATAGAATATTTGATCTGTTTAACTATTCATTTATAACACTTTTTGCGCTGGCGTGCTTGTTTCCGTTCTTTTATGTTGCGGTATTTTCAGTGACGCCCTATTCCGAATACCTGCAAAACCCGCTGAAGCTGATACCGACTCATTTTGATTTCAGTGCATACAAGCAGATATTCAGGATGCCGATGATGTGGTCGGGATATAAGGTAACACTTATCATTACTGTTGTAGGCGTCATTTTGAACATTTTTTTACTGGTTATATCCGCCTATCCTCTTTCGAAAAAGGATTTAAAGGGTAGAAATATAATATTGATATTGATTACGTTTACGATGTTTTTTAACGGGGGGATGATACCCAATTTCTATCTTGTAAAAATGCTGGGGATCTACAATACGATATGGAGCATGATCATACCGGGAGCACTGACGGCCTTTAATCTGATACTTATGAAGAACTTTGTTTCAACGATTCCCGAAAGCCTTGAAGAGTCGGCGATCATTGATGGAGCGAATGAAATCGTTGTGCTGTTCCACGTTATCGTACCTCTCTCCATGCCGGCCATAGCCACCTTCATTGTATTTCATGCCGTAAGCCAGTGGAACACCTTCTTTTCCGCAATTATATACACTTCCAAAAGAAGTCTTTGGCCGCTGATGCTCATATTGCGTGATCTGGTAGTAGAAGACGGAGGGGTCGCAAAGGATGTGATCGATGATAATTCTTCCGTTACAGTCTTTACGATAAAAATGGCGATTATCATTTTTGCAACGCTTCCAATATTAGTGGTGTACCCGTTTTTACAAAAGTATTTTATGAAGGGACTTCTTGTGGGTTCGGTCAAGGGATGAATTCAGGCTTGCTTCACACATGTTTAAGGCTGTAGCGCTGCAGTTTTAATAAATAAGAAATAATTAAGGAGGATTGCACATGCAAAAAACAATTAAAGGTCTAGCCATTACACTTGTTTGTCTCATGATACTCACTTTCGTCTTTGCGGGCTGCGGAACGGAAAAGAAGGATGGGGAAAATCAGGACGCAACGGCATCAACGGCAGCAACTGTGGCAGCGACAACAGCGGAAACCAAAGCAGAGCCTGTTACTATCAGGATGTTCAACAGAGTAAATGCCTCAGTAGTAATAGAAGAAAATCCGGTTATCAAAGAAGTTGAAAAGCTGGCAAATGTAAAAATCGTACTGGAAGCACCGCCAATCAACAATTATGTTGACAAGCTCCAGATCCTCATGGCATCCGGAGACCTGCCCGACCTCATTTATAACTGGGGTACGGCTGGAAATGGTGCGGACGCAAATATGGAAACCTGGGCTCAGAACGGCCTTCTCGCATCCGTAGACGATAAGATCTCAAACTACCCCAATCTCATGAGCAACATCACAAAAGATATGTGGGAAGCAGTTAAATCAGTCAATGACGGAAAAACCTATATCGTTCCCAGAACCAACGTGGTCAACCACTGGGGATACCTGATAAATGAAGAGTGGCTGCAAAAGCTGGGACTTAAAGCGCCTACAACTTTGGACGAGTTTACAGATATCTGCAGGGCATTTACGAAGAATGACCCCGATGGAAACGGACAGGCAGATACCTTTGGCGTGACCTTCTCCAACCCGGCACTGGGCAGCAATACCATCTGGAACAGCACATACTTCCTTGCTTCCGCATTTAATCTGCCAATCGTAAATGGTGTGAAGGATACCGATGGCAATTATAAAATCAGGGAAAAAATGTCGGGCTATATTCCATTTTTGACATACTTGAAGCAGCTGAATGACGAGAAGGTGATTGATCCTGAATTCCTTCTCAACAAGATTAATGTAGATATCGACAAAGTAAACCAGAACAGGATAGGCATCCGGTATGCTCATCAATTTGCTGTTATGGGGAACTTAAGAGCCGATGCGAATTCCGACAAGAAATACTCGTATAGGGCACCTTTGAAGGACAGCAAGGGCGTGATAAACGATCTGGTCACTCCCGCAATGTGGGGCGGTTGGATGATTTCAAGCAAAACGAAGGATGTTGACGCAGTTTTGAAATTCCTGGACTGGGGCAATACAAAGGAAGCAAATGCCCTGTTACAGCTGGGTATAAAAGGCTTGACCTATGACAGCTATGATCCGGAAACCAAACAAATTTCCAGAACAGCCGAGCAGGCTGAAAAGCTTGCAACCATTACCAGCACCTATATGACCATTGCCAATGCAATTAACGGTACAGGAGCCATTATTGAAGGCGCTGACACACCTGAGAGACTGAACAAGTTCAACTCGGAGCTTGATGCGGCTCTGTCGGTAATGACCGTGGTAAATGTACCTGCAGTGAGAGCGCCCAAGATATTGAATCTGAATGCTGAGATTCCCGACCTTGTAAAGAAGAAGGATGACAATGAAGTGGCGTATATTACAGGTAAAATATCACTGGAGCAGTTCAAAACCTTCCTGGAAAGCGAATGGTACCCTGCAACGGCTGATGCGGAAAAAGAGTACATTGAATTGATGGACAAAATGGGCAAATAGAACAGGCTTGCATTACTCAAAGGAGATAGGGGACGAAGCCTCCTATCTCCTTTTAAGCTAAATGCGCTTGATAAATTCATTCTTTTACGGAGGATTCATATGTCAAACAGTGTAGATGTTTTAAAATCCAGCCCGGTTATTTCCCGCTATGCAGGCAATCCGGTGCTGTCTGCAGAAAATATGCCCTATAAAGCCAGCCTCATTTTTAATGCAGGAGTAGCGAAGTACCAAGGCAAATATGTCATGGTTTTCCGTAATGACTACGGTTATTCGGGGGGGAACTGCTTTGAAGGGACGAATATCGGTGTGGCGTACAGTGATGACGGCATTGACTGGAAGGTATCGCCGAAACCCTGTTTTGACCTGAAGGATGAGGAAATCAGCAGGGCATATGATCCACGGCTGACCGTCATCGACGGACGTGTCTATATGTGCTTTGCGGTGGACACCAGGCATGGCGTCAGGGGAGGAATTGCCGTAACGGATGATTTTGAAAAATTCGAGATCCTCAGCATGTCGGCTCCGGACAACCGGAACATGGCGCTATTCCCCGAGAAGGTCAACGGAAAATATGTCCGCCTGGAAAGACCTTTTCCCGTATACAGCCGGGGAGGGGTGGACCGTTTTGACCTCTGGATGTCCGATTCTCCCGATCTTCGCTACTGGGGCAATACACAGCTGGTTCTGGCAGTGGAACAGGTGCCTTTTGCCAATGACAAAATCGGTCCGGCGGCGCCCCCGGTAAAAACACCCGAGGGTTGGCTGACTACTTTCCATGCAGTAGATATTGACCGTTCACGGGGAAAAAACGGCTGGGAGGACAAATGGCAAAAAAGGTATACGGCAGGCATCATGCTGCTGGATCTGTTCGATCCATCGAAGATTATCGGCATGTCGGAGCTGCCCCTGATCGCTCCCGAAGCGGAGTACGAACGCAATGGCTTCCGGAACGATGTGATATTCCCCGGAGGAATGATACTGGAGGATAACGGGGAGGTAAAAATTTACTATGGCGCAGCAGATACGGTAGAATGTCTGGCTACTGCACAGGTGGAGGATCTGGTGAAATTATGCACAGCACGGCCGCTTTAACCGTACAACGGGCATATTAAAGAATGCGGTCCGGCATTGAGCGCTTTGTGGGGATGGGGGCTGCCATTATTTGTATTTGCCGGATCTTAGTTTTGATGGTGTACACCCATAGGATTCTTTAAACATGCGATTAAAGACCTTATAATTCGTAAAGCCATGCCGCTCCTGAATGCAGGTGATGCTATCCCCGGTATGGAGAATGTCGCTGTAAATATGGGTAAGCCTGACCAGGTTAACATATTCCACGAAAGTAAAACCGGTATATTTCTTGAATGAACGGCAGAAGTATTCCGGATTTAATGCCACCATAGCCGCTGCCTCCCTCAGGCTTACGGGCTCCATATAATTGTGTTCTATATAATCTATTACTTCCTTGAGCCGTGACAGGTGTTTCACGGTTTTATTTTTTTCAACAGGATTTTGTCGTATAGAAAAATGGCTATAAAGCAGATATAGAAATAGATGAAGGTTACTGACAAAAAGGAATTGATAGCCATCTTCACCTTGTTCGTAAAGCTTTTTCATTGCATGCAGGTATTGGATCATCTTTTGAAAGAAGGGATCCTCACTTAGCTCACTTTGAGGAAAATACTCTTTGAATCGTATTGTCTTGTACTCTGGAATGGAATTGCCGAGGAGCTCATAAGGTATTTGGAGCAATAGGACTTCAATACTGCCGGGGCTGCGGGTCAAATGTATATCGCCGGAATTGATCACGAACAAATCCCTCTCATGGATGGTGTATTTTTCATCATTACGAACGATATTCATGGTGCCCTGGAACA
>JAEZMC010000082.1 GCA_023435805.1 Bacillota bacterium
CCTTCCATCTCTGTCAGGAATGATTTTTATTACGGCATCCTTCTGAGCCTTTGTGATCGTTCCTGACTTGACCAGAGATTCCAATACTTCGTTTTTTGATTTGTTTGAGCCTTTTGCAGACCTGAAGGCATCCTTGATGGCGTCCGCCTGCGCCTGGCTGAGCGTTCCCGCCGTTACCAGCCCGTTCAGCGGGCTCGTGTGCTGACTGCCCGGCATGTTGCCTTTCTCCCCGGGTGCAGCCTTTGGCCGTTTGGCTTCTATGGCCTTTATGACTGCTTCCTCCTGGGATTTGGTGATGGTTCCATCTTTAACAAGGCGGTCCAGCGCCATTTTTATACGGGCAGATATTTGTGCGGGACTGATCTGGGCCGACCCTGCTGTATTCGGAGCATTTTTCGGCATGTCAGGGGTTTTCTCCGCAAAAGCCGCCGCAGCTCCTGCAAATGCAATTGCACCGGCCAGCAGGATGCTGGGTATCAAACCTTTTCTTATCATTCTGTTCATCTCTCCTTTATGAATAGTACGATTTCACCGGTTCATCAGGTAATGCATGAACCGGCAAATCTGGTTTTTGCCGTACTTATTTTTTACCTTGATCGATGTATTTATATTTGAAATACTTGTCATACAATTTTCAATTGATAACGACATAAAACCCATAGGTGAATGCGCATGGACGCCTTCCTCCCTTCTGCTTCCTGCCGCATTTGAAAAACATTTCATGATTACATCCTTACCGCGGACATGTTATAATATTTAAAAAAAGGACGGAATCCAAAAAAATGAAAAGAATCATTGCAATTTTAGTAAGCTGCATATTCCTGCTTTCAGTAGCGGGCTGCGGCGAGGACAAACAGTCAAAGAGCGGAAACGGAGCGATTGAAACGGCACAGCTCAAGCCTCCGGCGAAGGGCCAGACCATTGCCGTTATGAAGACGGACCTCGGAGAGATCAGGATTAAATTCTTCTCGAAGGAAGCGCCAAAGGCGGTGGAAAATTTCATCGAGCTGTCGAAAAAGGGTTATTACGATAATTTAACCTTTCATCGTGTCATGCAGGATTTTATGATACAGGGCGGTGACCCAAGCGGTGACGGTACCGGCGGGCAGAGCTTCTGGGGTGAGGAGTTTGAAGATGAATTCAGCCCGGAGCTGCACAATTTCAGGGGCGCCCTTTCCATGGCCAATTCCGGTCCGGATACAAACGGCAGCCAGTTTTTTATCGTCCAGGCTACCGGAGCAGATGAGGAGCTGAAGCTCTGGATGCAGCAGAATGGCTTCAGCAAAAAGCTGATCGACCAGTACGTCAAACAGGGCGGAACACCCTGGCTGGATAACCAGCATACTGTATTCGGAGAGGTGTTTGAGGGGATGGACGTTGTAGACCGGATTGCAGCCGTGGAGGTCGACCCGGAGAGCAGCAAGCCGTTGGAGGATGTAAAAATACAGAGCATAGAGATTACCACCTATGAATAATGCTTGAATAATCGATGCCTGAAATAGCTGCCTGAAAAATACAGAACCCCAAAATGGCAATCGGTTGATTTTTAACCTTGAATAGTGTATCATTTAATGTGCGAAATTAGTTCTGAGCGCACAGGAGCGCAGGCTTATATTTTATAGCCCTGCGCTTTTATTTACCGGCCGTATGCGGAGCAAACCGGCCGGGCAGGTGGTTTTGTTTCCGGTCGTTTCTTCCAGCTTATTTCTTCAGCATGCGAAATATGCCACAAACCAGGGCTTGCTGCCCCTGTGTGTTTTAATAATGCGGTTTGATAGGCATAGCAGCCTGTACAGGGAGGGAGTTTAAATGAGAAAGACCAAGATCATATGTACGTTGGGACCTGCGGTTGATAATGAGGATATATTGCGGAAGCTGATGCTGGGAGGAATGGACGTTGCACGTCTCAATTTTTCACATGGCACGCATGAGGAGCACAAGAAAAGGGCAGACATGTTCAAAAAGGTCCGGGAAAGCCTGAAGCTTCCCATACCCTTGCTGCTTGATACAAAAGGCCCGGAGATCAGGACGGGAAAATTTGAGAACGGAGAGGTGCAGCTCAAGGAAGGTGACAACATCTCGCTGGTGACGGAAGACGTGCTTGGAAACAGCAAGATAGCCAGCATTACCTATAAGGAGCTATACAAGGATGTAAAACAGGGGGGCCGCATTCTGATAAACGACGGTCTGGTCGAGCTGGAGGTCTGTGAAATCAGAGGCAGCGAAATTTGGTGCAAGGTTCTCAACGGTGGTGTAATCGGCAACAATAAGGGCATCAATGTGCCGAATGCGGAAATACACCTTCCGTCCCTTACACAGAAGGACGTTGAGGATATTCTGTTCGGCATTGAAAACGAATTTGACTTTATTGCCGCATCCTTTGTGCGAAAAGCGTCGGACGTCATCGAGCTCAAAAAGGTCCTGGAGAAAAACGGCGGGCAGGGGATCAAAGTGATCGCCAAAATAGAAAATAGGGAAGGCATACAGAACTTCGACGAAATCATCAAGGTTTCCGACGGCATTATGGTTGCAAGAGGCGACCTGGGCGTTGAAATACCGGTCGAAGAGGTGCCTGTCGTACAGAAGCAGTTGATTGAAAAATGCTACAGAAACGGCAAGCCGGTTATTACCGCCACGCAGATGCTGGACTCCATGATACGGAATCCCAGGCCTACGAGGGCTGAAGCCAGCGACGTCGCCAATGCGATTTACGACGGCACCAGTGTGATCATGCTTTCAGGCGAGACGGCGGTGGGGAAATATCCCCTGGAAACGCTGGGAGTAATGGGCAAAATAGCTGAAACCGCAGAAAAATCCATGGATTACTGGAAGCGGTTCAATATGATGAGTTTTGACATGATGTCAAGCGTGACCAACGCGATCAGTCATGCTACCTG
>JAEZMC010000087.1 GCA_023435805.1 Bacillota bacterium
TTCCAACGCTGTCGCACACATCCTCCAGTTCCCTGAGGTTGTGGGAGGAGACCAATACGGTCATCTCCCTTTCAGCTACATCCTGGAGCAGCAGATTCCAGACCTGTTTGCGCATAACGGGATCAAGTCCGTCCACAGGCTCATCCATAAGCATCACATCGGGCATGCTGCTGAGTCCCAGCCAGAAAATCACCTGCTTCTGCATCCCTTTTGACAGCTTCACAATCCTTCTTTTCGTATCAATGGGAAACGCTTTTTTCAGCAGGTTGAATCTTTCCCGGTTCCACGACGGATATATTCCGGCATAAAAGCGCGCTGCCTCATCAATGCTGTACTGGCTGAAGAAATACAGCTCATCAGGTATGTAAAACAAATTCTTTCTGGCCTCCGGGTTATTGAAGACTGAATTCCCGCAAACCATGGCACTGCCTTTGTCAGCCCGGTATATACCCGTCAGATGCTTTATCAAAGTCGTTTTACCGGCACCGTTGGGCCCTACAAGGCCATAAACGGAACCTTTCTTTACATTGAGGCTCAAGTCGCACAAAACCTTACAATCCCCAAAGGATTTACACAAACCCCTTACCTTGATCATTTATTTTCCACCCTCCTCTTGCCGGAATAGGTTATTGACCTTCTCTATGATCCGCTCTTTTTCCGCTCCGAACAGGAGCAGGTCTGTAACTATTTTGTCCAAGCTCTGGAAAAGCTTATCGATTTTCTTTTCATCCTTCCATTGACAGGAAGGCGAAACAAAACTCCCCTTACCCCGGATAGAGTAGATGTAGCCTTTGTCTTCCAGCTCCTTATAGGCCTTTTGAATCGTATTCGGATTTATTGTGAGCGCCTGGGACTGCTCACGAACAGAGGGAATTCTCTCATCGGGCTTTAATACGCCCTTCATGATCAGCTCCTTTATTCCGTCCCGAATCTGCTCATATAACGGACTGCGGTCCCTGTAATCGATCTGGAGCATAGTTACCTCCTAACTGTATTACTTTAACTAGTACAGTTAATACTGTTTAATTATATTCATAATTCACAGCTACGTCAAGAAAATGTTGGGAAACCACAAAAAAAATCACAGAGACATTTGCCTCTGTGATTTTTGAAAAAAGACTTCACTATTTCCCGCCAATAAAAAAACCCGGTATCACCGGGCTCATGCATCTGGTATTACTTCTGTTTGACCTTCTTGTCGAGGGCCTTACCCAGACTGTACCATGAGTCCCGCAGCTTGAATCTGATTTCTTCGTCAACTGTACGTTCAATGACATCATTAAGATTACGTCTAACCTGGATATACTCAATCATATTGAATTCCTGCTTTTCCAGCAGCTTCTCAATTTCGTCTATCCAGCCCATAATGTGATCCATACCGATAAATTCAGTTTCTGGCAGCTTCTTTTTCAGGTGTGCAACAACCAGTTTGACCGCCTTACGCTTCACATCGATATCTGTCTGTACCTTTTTCTCTGTTTTTTTAACTGCCTTTTTTTCCTTTTCGGCTGCTTTAACCGTGTTCTTGTCTTTTTCAACCGCCATTTGTATCACTCCCCCGTTGCAATAATGACCCGTCCCATACAGGGTGCAGGCCGCTGCCGGCAGACATAAAAAATCATGCCCACACTAGCAATTATATAATAATATGGTTATAATTGCAAACTTTATACTATGTTCTTACTGAATTCAATTACTTATATCTTCCACCCATATGCTTCCTTGAATCCACCGTTTGCAGAAAGCTGTCCTAAGCCCGTTCGATGCTGACTCTGCTGCCTTCGTTTTGTGCCGACGGAGGCTCCACAATCAAACGCCGGCCAATCCGGCTTTTCAACTCGGGCACATGGCTGATCAGTCCGATTACCCGGTCCCTGCTGCTTAACCGTTCCAGCGAGTCGATTACTGTCTCAAGCAGCTCGGCATCCAGCGTGCCGAACCCCTCGTCGAGAAAGAAAAACTCCAGCGGGCTCTGCCCCTTCAGCTGGATCTGCTCCGAAAGCGCCAGAGCAAGCGCCAGCGACGTCAGAAATGTTTCTCCGCCGGAAAGTGATGATACCAGCCTGTGTACGCCTCCATTGATATTGTCCCGTATGATAAAACCGGCCTCCACATCCAGCTCCAGCGCATACCGGTATTTCGTCACAACCCCAAGTGTTTCAGATGCCCTGGCGGCAACATAACGCAGCCGTTCCTCGGCTATATAGTCAATAAAGCTGTTATCCTTCCTGTGCTCCGCCCTCAGGAGCTTTTGTATCTGTTCAAAGAGCCCCAGCTTGTGGCTTGCTTCAGAATGGCACCTGCGAAGCTCCTGCCATTTTTCATGCTTTTTGTTCAACAGGTCGAATTGGCTTTTTGCAACTTCACTGAGCGAAACACACGCCTCTTTATGGCTTTGCATTGCCGAATATTCAACGCTGATACGGTTCCACTCCTCCTCTGAAATATCCCGCGCATTCAGCTTTTTCTGAAGCATCGCCTTCTGTGCCCGGATGTTGATCAATGTCTGGTCGTATCGGTCGAGCTCCGCCTTCAATTCCATCTGACTTTCCGGCGGGAGCACAGCGCGCTCCGCTTCGCCAGGGTCCGCGAAGCCTTTCTCAGCAAGTGACGCGTGTAAACGTTCCGCCTCGGTTTTCAGGCTGTCGGCATAGATATTTCTCCGGTTTTCAGCAAGGGTCTTTTGGGTTTGAAGCTCCTGGTGCCGTTTATCCAGCAGGTCAAGCTCACGTTTGTATTCCTGCTCCAGCCGTGCATACTCATCAAGCTTATTGTCAATCCGCCTGATTTCATCCTCTATCACCAAATCCCCTGCCAGCTCCTTCAGCTTGTGCTCTTTATCCTGCAGCTGTCCGTTCAGCCCGTCCAGCTCGGCTTCCAGCTTGATACGGCTGTCATTCATTCGGCGGAGCTCTTCCTTTAGCCCTTCCAGCCGCTTTCTCCGGGTGTCTGCCGCTTCCCTGGCCCGTTCCGCTTCCTGCTGCAGCAGATGGAGCTTCCGGTCATTCTCCGCGAGCCTCGCCAATTCCGTACCGGCGCCTGTAATTCCATATTTCTGCAGGAATGCCAAATACCTGCCCTGCGCTGAACTCAGCAGCTTTTCCGCCTCGGACAGCTTGTTCTGCAGTTCACCGGTACTTTCAAAATTCAGCTTGAGCTCCGTAGAAATGCTGTTTTCATGCAGCCGATGTTCAGCTATGGCTTCATTGAGCTTCTGCAGGTCATCCTTGAATTCCCCCAGCTTTTTTTCCCATGCTTCAACGGCTTTCAGCTTTTCCTCGTATACGGCCGCAGCATTCTCAATCTCCGTCCGAACCTGTTCCAGTTCCAGAAATTTCAGTTTTTCCGGCAGTCTTTGCTTTTCCGCATCATATTCTGCGGTTTTCCGTTCCAGCTCCCGTGCTGCCTGCTCCAATTGCTCCGTATAGGTCTTCACCTGCTCGCAGGCCACGAGTGCTTCCCTTTCCGCCGCTTTGAACACCCTCTCCGCATCGTCCCGCTTTTTCGATGCAGCCTCAACCGCCTGTTCAAGTGCTATAATATCCCTTCCGCCGGTTTGAGCTGCCGGAGCAGGGTGCTGAACAGACCCGCAAACCGGGCATGGCTCGCCATCCGCCAGGCTCCTGGATAAAATATAAGCCGTGTTTCGGTTCATTTCGCCAACAGCAGCGTCAAATTCACGCCTGCAGCATTCAAGCGCATTGCCGGCTTCCGCCCTGGACTCCTCCAGCACTTGCGCCTTCCGAGCCGCACCGGCAAGGCTCTCCTGCTGCAGGTTTATTCTGGACTGCATCTGCTCCAGCTCACTTTTCCGCAGCCTTAATATGTCATACAGCCCTCTGACCGTATGTATCCTCTCGATGGATCTCATCATTGCATTCTTGTCACCAGGCCCGGTTTCCTCATGCTTCAGCCGCTCTGCAGACAGTTTCTCCCATGCCTGCTGCAGTTCGCTGATGTCCTTCCTTATTTTTGCCAGCTTTTGCTCCAGGTCGGCAGCCGTGCTTTTTAAAGCAGTTTCCCGGATCCGAAACTCTTTAGCAGCTTCCTTCAGCAACTCCACTTCATTTTCAAGCTTTACTCCGTCCTGTATCTGCTGCCGGTATTCCGGCGGGACTTTCAGCGGCTCCATTTCCAGCCTGAGTCTTTCCTGTTCCTGCCCCTGTTTATCCAGTTCGGCCGCTTCGCTCCCTATCAGCTCGTTCCTGGCTGCAATAGCACCCGTCAGCTCGTTGACGGAAAGCTGCAGTCCGTGTGCTTTTTCCTTCGCTGCCGCAAGCTCGCCTTTTATACCCAGCGCATCTGCCAGCCTCACTTTCCGGCTTATCAGCTTCGGCTGTTCAACAGCCCCCTCCCTTTTGACCTCCTCAAGCCTGTTTCGCATCCTGTCCGACCCGGCAATCACGCCGGGAAGCTCCGTCAAAATTTCTCCTAGCTGCTTTTCGGTGTTTTCCAGCAGCTTACTCAGCTCGCTGTTCTTTCGGATCAAATCCAGCAAGCCTTCCGCCTTCAGCGCATGATCAAGCTGCTGCCTTTTTGCTCTGACATCCTCCTTCACCGCCGTATGCTGCTCCTCTTTCAGGTTTATGTCCGCCAGCTCCTGCACCAGGCTCCAGACCTCTTTGGCCTCATTAAATTTCAGCTCCAGCAGCCTCAGGTCCCTTTCAACCCTGCTCCTTTCAGCAGCAGCCGCTTCCATGGCATTTTTGGACTCTGCCAGCGCTTCGTCGGATGCGTCGGCATAACCCGACAGCTCACCTGTAAGCAAATCGAGCCGGCTTCTCAGCCTTGCCGTTTTCCGTCCGAGCTTGTCCCACAATAGCTTGCCGTATTCCTCCAGATAAAAAATCCGCTCCAGCATGCCTCGTCTTTCGGAATTGTTCAGAAGCAGAAACTCCTGAAAGCTGTTCTGCGGCAGCACAACCGCCCTTGTAAAATCGTCGTTGCCGAGGCCCAGCAGCTCCCTGATATAGTTGCTGACCTCCATGGCTTTATCACACAGCGGGATTTCTCCTTCCTCCGTCACCTCAATCAAACGCGCTATTTTGGCTTCGCAGGCATTGGGAGAATTCTTTCTGCGCTGGTAGGTCCTCTCCACCCTGTAGGTCTTTCTTTTTCCGTCTCTGGCAAGCTCAAAGGTATAGGAAACCCTGGCAGTATTCAGCTTGGAGTTGATAATTCCCTGCGTGCCTCCGTCCGCCCGCTTGACCCTTCCGTAAAGCGCAAAGGTGATGGCGTCCAGTATGGTTGACTTGCCGCTTCCGGTAGGCCCGAATATTCCAAACAGGCCGGTTTCGCCCAGCGCTTCAAAGTTGATCCTCTGCAGCTCCGTAAAGCTTTGAAGCCCTTCTATTTCAAGAAGCTTCGGTCTCATCCGTCTCGACCTCCCCGTCCGCGTCATTCCCGTCCTTCTCATCATCCAGCACTTCAATAAATGCCTTCATCAGCTCATCCGGTATATCCACACCCAGCCTGTATTTATAATAATCGCCGAACAGCTCATCGATCTTACGGCCTTCCCTGCTCCGGGAAGTAAGGATTTCCACCCCATCCGCCCTGAGTCTGGGCCGTATATTGATGATGCCCGGGTGAAGGCTTCTCAGGCTTTTTTGCTCTTCAGCCGTCAATACTCTGTCCGCAGCGATTTCCAGGTCAATCCACGCATTGGGATCCCTGCCCTCTTCACACCATTTTAAAGCCTGTCCGATTCCTTCCTCGGCTACCCATTTTCTCAAGGGCTTTCCGCAATCCGGGTAAACAGGCGTTACAACCGCCTTCTCCCCAGGTGCCGCATCCACGATATACACCGCCTTACTGTAACCGGCCTCCGAAAAGCTGTATGCCAGCGGAGATCCGGCGTAAAACACCGGACATGCCGCGCCCCGTATCTCCTGGGGACGGTGCAAATGGCCCAGTGCAGCAAAGTGCGCCTTTTCCGGCATAACCCCGGGTTCCACCGTCATGGCTCCGCCCACCTGCAGCGTCCGTTCGGAGTCCGAGGTACTGCCGCCCAGCAGGAACAAGTGCGCTACAACCAGATTTACCGTATCCTCCCGGAATTTTTCTCCCAGCCTGGAAAAGATACTGCCGATCCTTTCGGAATACGCCTTCTGCAGAACGCTTTCATCCGCCTCCCGCGCCAGCACCTCTTCAAGCCTTGCTTCGGAAGGGTACGGCATGGTGATGATAACCGCATGGTGCCCGCAACCCGGAATGCACAGCTCCAGCCATCCCGGCCCCGAATCCGCAAGCCGGATGCCGTCCGCACCGGTCTTATATTCTCCGGCGTCACTGCCCGGATAGCCCAGAAGAATAATACCATTCTTATACGCCAGGGGACTGGCGGCGCAAAGCCTCTCCGGGTTGTCATGATTGCCCGCGATCACAACCACTGCGCGTCTGCCTTTGTCATTGAGCCTGTCCATGGCATCGTAAAACAGCTCCTCCGCCGCTGCCGACGGATTGTAAGTGTCATAAACATCGCCTGCAATCAGAACAAGGTCAATCTCCCGTTCTTCAACCGTCCTGCACAGCCAGTCGATAAACTCCCGCTGTTCCGGTATTCGGCTGACCTGCTCGAGACTCCTTCCCAGATGCCAGTCCGATGTGTGTAAAATGCGCATACGCACAGACCTCCCCAAAAGTGTACCCCGGTCTACATCCCGGTGCTTCATGCGCGGAGGCGGAAAATCAACGTCCAATGTCGGTTCCTCCCGCTGAAGCATTCATGATTTTATTATACCATTTTCGTATAGCAGGTGAAATCCGAAAGACGGATCGATGAAGATAACCAGTTTTCATAATGGCTCAGGCTGATTTCACTGGCATTCATTCCGATTAAAAGGATTTTGTATTACAATGATCAGGCTCGTGTCTTTATCCTCCTTGGCATTCCATTTTCATCGAAGTATTTTCGTTTAAACAGCAGTGCCACATTTACCAGAGCGATCATTACCGGCACTTCGATCAATGGCCCTATTACTGCCGTAAATGCAACGTCTGAAGCAATTCCAAATACTGCTACCGAAACTGCAATAGCCAGCTCGAAATTGTTGCTGGCTGCCGTGAAAGCCAGGGTTGCTGTCTGGTCGTACTTAAATCCGCCCCTGTAGGACATGTAAAAGCTGACAAAAAACATGATTGCAAAGTAGATCAAAAGCGGTATTGCTATCCTAATGACGCCTCCGGGATTTTTGACGATTTCTTCGCCCTTCGTCACGAACATGATAACAATTGTATATAGCAGCGCTATTAATGCCAACGGGGAGATTTTAGGAATAAATACTTTCTCATACCACTCTTTTGATTTAGCCCGTATGAATCCAAATCTTGATATCAAGCCTGCCGCAAAGGGAATTCCCAGGTATATAAGCACACTCTTTGCCACATCCAGCATGGATACTTTAACGACCTGGCCACCCAATGACAGCCCTAACCATTTAGGTATAAGGGTAACAAACAAATAGATATAAACGGTGTACAGCAGTATCTGAAATATGGAGTTAAGGGCTACCAAAGCAGCACAATATTCGTTATCGCCTTTTGCAAGGGTGTTCCATATGATAACCATCGCTATGCAACGAGCCAGACCGATTATGATAAGACCTATTGCGAAGCCAGGCATATCCCCTAAAAGCAGCACAGCCAGAATAAACATTAAAATCGGCCCGATAATCCAGTTTTGAATCAACGAGAAGGTAAACACCTTTTTATTTCGCGTCACTTTGCCTATTTCTTCGTATTTAACCTTTGCAAGAGGTGGATACATCATGATTATGAGGCCTATGGCAATAGGCCATGATATTGTACCTGTGCTGAGTGTACTTAACGAAATCGCCAAATTGGGGAATAAGTAGCCTCCTATTACCCCGACTGCCATTGCTACAAAAATCCATAGTGTCAGAAATCTATCCAAGAATGACAACCTTACCCTGTTTATATTTTCCATTTTGCACCTCTGCTCTCCATTTTTGTGAGGTATCCATATACTCTGGAATCATCCTGAAGTCTGAGTGTGTGATATCCTGCAAATGCAATCTTCCTTTTCGTTTGTTATATAGCTGTAAAAGGTCAGGATTGCATCAGTTTTTTCCTTGTTGAGCGTGTACCTCATCCATGCTCCGTCACGAGTACCATTTACAAGCCCACTATCCACCAGTGTTTTCATATGATAACTTAAAGTAGACTGAGAAATGCTGAAAGCTTCAAGTATTTCACAGGCGCACATTTCACCGCAGGACAGCATATCAATGATCTTTAACCGTGTTTCATCCGACAATGCCTTAAATGCAGGAACATATTCTGCATGAGAGTGCTTCATTTTATTACCCCTTTATATTTATATGTTTCGATAATATCGAATGTTATCGATATCTTGAAAATAATTGTATCATAACTCCCTTGGCCGGAGGAAGCTCTATTTTTGCAGCAGCTTCTCATAGGCGAGCCTTTCGCTCCCGTCTGCAAGGCAGATGATCCCGCAGTACCGGAATCCGCTTTTATGCAGCAGCTTCTGCATGGACAGGTTGTCCCGGTGTGTATCGACCCTGATG
>JAEZMC010000096.1 GCA_023435805.1 Bacillota bacterium
AAAATGCCATCAAAGCACCCAGGAAAATCGATATGCATTTGGTAGACGCACAGCAGGCCAGAAGGGTTCTGGACAGGATCGTGGGCTACAAAATCAGCCCGCTTCTCTGGAGAAAGGTGCGAAAAGGTCTGAGCGCAGGCCGTGTGCAGTCTGTTGCGGCAAGGTTGATCTGCGACAGAGAGGAAGAAATTGAAAAATTTGTGGAGGAAGAATACTGGTCCATAACGGCCAGATTATCCAGGAAAAAGTCCGGGCCTTCATTTGACGCCAAATTTTACGGTACGGCCGATGAAAAAGTGGAGTTGAAGAATGAGGCGCAGGTTAAAGATATATTGAAGCAGCTCGAGGGGAAAAAGTACATCGTCCAGCGGGTGAAGAACAGCGAGAAGAAGAAGGCTCCGGCAGCCCCCTTCACCACAAGCACCATGCAGCAGGAGGCCGCCAGGAAGCTGGGCTTTCCAACGAAGAAAACGATGATGGTCGCGCAGCAGCTTTATGAAGGCATCGAAGTCAAGGGACATGGCGCATTGGGCCTTGTTACATACATCCGTACCGACTCTACAAGAATTTCAGCGGAAGCGCAGCAGGATGTCAGGAAGTACATCGGGGAAAAATACGGACATAAGTATTTGCCGGATGAGACGCGGGTTTACAAGAATAAATCGGCGTCCCAGGATGCCCATGAAGCCATCAGACCTACCTATGCGGAAATGGACCCGGACAGTGTGAAGGATTCCCTTACCAATGATCAATACAAGCTTTACAAGCTGATATGGTCCAGGTTCGTTGCAAGCCAGATGGCTTCGGCCGTATATGACACGGTCGCAGCGGAAATCATGGCCGGAAGTCTGCTTTTCAAGGCAAACGGCTCCAAAATCAAATTCCAGGGCTTCATTGCAGTTTATACGGAGGGAAGGGACGAGGAAGCCGACGACGGCGAAGTTTCCATTCCGGAGCTAACAGAGCAGGAACAGCTGGAGCTGAAGAAAATAGAAGACAAGCAGCATTTTACACAGCCGCCGCTGCGGTATACCGAGGCAACGCTGGTCAAGACCCTTGAAGAGAAGGGAATCGGCAGACCGAGCACCTATGCGCCCATCATTACAACCATATTGGCCAGGGGCTATGTGGAGAAAGAAAAGAAGTTCCTGATACCCACTGAGTTGGGTAAAATAGTAAATGATTTAATGAAACACAATTTTAACGATATCGTGGATGTCCAGTTTACAGCCCAGTGGGAAAAGAAGCTGGATGACGTGGAGGAAGGGGCCAAGAAATGGAATGACCTGATGAGGGATTTCTATGGGCCCTTTGCTGAGACGCTCAAGGAAGCCGAATCCAAAATCGGCCAAATAGAAATACCGGATGAAGTAACTGATATCAAGTGTGAGAAATGCGGCAGGAACATGGTGATAAAAACCGGCCGGTACGGTAAATTCCTGGCTTGCCCGGGCTTCCCGGAATGCAGGAATGCCAGGCCGATTCTTGAGGAGGCCGGAGTGACCTGCCCCAAATGCGGCGGCAAGGTGCTCTTCAAAAAAACAAGAAGGGGCAGAAGATACCTGGGCTGTGAAAACAATCCCACGTGCGGCTTTATGACCTGGGATATGCCTGCCGGTGAGAATTGCCCGAAATGCGGCAATTTCGTGGTGAAGAAGTATTCCGGTAAGAAGGTGCTGTTAAAATGCAGCAATGAAAGCTGCGATTTTTCGAAGGAAAATATAAACACAAAGGAATAGCCGGGGTCGGATGAAAGGTTTTTTCAACGATCTACGCCCGGTAAAAGCCGGCCGGCAGGGAATGAAACAGGATGTCAGGACAGGTTGTCAATATTATAGGAGCGGGACTGGCTGGCTGTGAGGCAGCCTGGCAGGTCGCAAAAAGAGGAATAAACGTCAGGCTCTATGAAATGAAGCCTGTAAAATACAGTCCGGCACACGGCATGGAATCGTTTGCGGAGCTTGTATGCAGCAATTCGCTGCGTTCGGACAGGCTGGAAAACGCAGTGGGATTATTAAAGGAGGAAATGCGGCTGCTGGATTCCATCATACTGAGGTGTGCAGACGCAACAAGGCTTCCTGCAGGCGGGGCGCTGGCGGTAGACAGGAAAGGCTTCTCTGAAGCCGTTACCAGAGAGCTTTCCGCCCATCCCAATATAACAGTCATTACAAAAGAAGTCGGTGAACTGCCCCAGGACGGTATCAACATTATCGCTACCGGCCCTTTGACCTCCGAAGCATTGTCGGAAACCATTTCGGAGCTGGCGGGCAGGAAATATCTTTATTTTTATGATGCCGCGGCACCGATTGTCACCTATGAGTCGATCAACATGGCGACGGCTTTCAGGGCGTCACGGTACGGAAAAGGTACGGATGACTATATCAACTGTCCTATGGACCGGGAACAGTACGAGGTGTTTCAAAACGAACTGGTTCAAGCGGAGGTTGTTCCATTAAAGGTATTTGAAAAAGAAATTCTCTTCAGCGGTTGCATGCCGGTGGAAAGCATGGCGAAAAAAGGCCGTGATACGCTCCGGTTCGGGCCGCTGAAGCCGGTCGGTCTGATCGATCCGCACACCGGCAGCGAGCCGTATGCAGTGGTACAGCTGAGACAGGACAATGCGGAAGC
>JAEZMC010000233.1 GCA_023435805.1 Bacillota bacterium
TATATCAGACGGAAGGATGACAGCATGAGACATAAATACAAAAGCACCCTGTACGCCTGTTACCTGGGTTTTATCACGCAGGCCATTGTGAATAACATCACACCGCTTTTATTTATCATTTTCCAGGACGAATACAGAATATCTTTTGAGATGCTGGGACGACTGATCCTCATTAATTTCGGAACACAGATTGCCGCCGACTTTATTGCCGCCAGATATGCTGACAGAATCGGCCACCGCAGGGCGGTTGTCATGGCGCACATATTCTGTGCAGCCGGGCTGATCGGCCTCGGTGTCTTGCCAAAGCTGCTTCCGTCACCATACACCGGGCTGGTGATCGCAGTGATGATCTACGCAATCGGCGGCGGGTTTATTGAAGTGATGATCAGCCCGATCGTAGATGCCCTGCCGGGTGATGCAAAGGCTTCTGCCATGAGTCTGCTGCACTCCTTTTACTGTTGGGGGCAGTTGGGAGTCGTGATTATCACAACCCTGCTGATCAAGGTTTTCGGCATAGGTGTATGGTTCCTGCTGCCCGGTATGTGGGCTTTGATTCCGATTTACAATGTATTTCGTTTCATCAAAGTCCCGCTCATGCCGCCTGTCGCCGAATCGGAAAAAACACCTCTTCGCAAGCTTTTCACGTCCCGGATGTTTATTATTGCTTTGGTCATGATGATGTGTGCGGGTTCTTCGGAGCTCACCATGTCCCAGTGGTCCTCACTGTTTGCTGAAAAAGGGCTACAGGTACCCAAATTGGTCGGCGACCTCCTTGGACCGGGACTTTTCGCCGTCTTCATGGGAATCGGCCGGACTGTTTACGGGTTCATGGGCCACCGGCTCCACTTGAAAAAGGCGCTGACCTTCAGCGGTATTTTATGTATTTTCTGCTATGCTGTCACTGTGTTTGTACAGATACCGCTCATCTCGCTGCTGGGCTGCGCACTGTGCGGATTGTCCGTCAGCCTGATGTGGCCGGGCACCTTCAGTCTCACGGCAGCAGCTTTCCCCAGGGGAGGCACCGCTATGTTCGGCCTTCTCGCGATATTTGGCGATCTGGGTGCTGCGTTGGGGCCATGGGCGGCCGGACTGGTTTCAGACCTGTCCATGGAAATGCAATGGTTTGATGCTCTCGGCAAGGCCTACGGCTTAAAGGCCGATCAGCTGGGACTCAAGACGGGGCTGTTTTCAGCCATGATCTTCCCGCTGCTGTTGGTGACAGCACTGCTGCTTATGAAAAAGGGAAAATTGGAAGTGACACAATAGGATAAAAAATTGTGCCGGGCACATGATATGTGGGTATATATCACTAGCGATTTTTATTGATTTGTGTGTACATTTTTTGTATAATTTCCTTTATGAATTTATCAGACCAATACAGGGGGGATTGATATGGGAAAGGCTTTGATTATCGGTGCCGGAGGCGTTGCCAGTGTAGTTGTGCACAAGTGCTGCCAGAATCCGGACGTTTTTGAGGAGATATGCATAGCAAGCAGAACGATTGCCAAATGTGAGGCTTTGAAAAATAAACTGGCAGGTGGCCGGACAAAAATCCATACAGCAAGGGTGGATGCCGATAAAACGGAAGAGGTTATTGATCTGATCAAGAGCTTCAATCCGGATATTGTTATCAACGTGGCATTGCCGTACCAGGATTTGACGATTATGGATGCCTGTCTTGCGACAGGTGTTCATTATGTGGATACAGCCAATTACGAGCCTCCGGATGTGCCGAAATTTGAGTATAAATGGCAGTGGGCCTACAGGGAAAGGTTTGAAAAGGCACATATCACCGCACTTCTGGGGAGCGGTTTTGATCCCGGCGTAACAGGTGTTTTCAGTGCGTATGCCCAGAAGCACTACTTTGATGAGATCCATTCCATTGACATCCTTGACGCAAACGCAGGGGATCACGGATATCCCTTTGCTACAAATTTCAATCCTGAAATCAATATACGTGAAATAACGGCCAACGGAAGCTATTATGAAAACGGCGAATTTATAGAAACGAAGCCGCTTGCTGTTAAAAAGATATACGATTTCCCGGAAATCGGCCCCAAAAACATTTATTTGCTTCACCATGAGGAAATCGAATCACTCGCGATCAATATCAAGGGCGTGAAAAGAATCCGGTTCTGGATGACATTTTCCGATAACTACCTGAACCATTTACGAGTGCTTGAAAATGTCGGAATGACATCCATTGAGCCAGTGCAGTTCGAGGGCCGCCCAATCATTCCGCTGCAGTTTTTGAAGGCGGTGCTTCCAGATCCGGCATCGCTGGGACCGAGAACGAAGGGCAAAACCAACATCGGCTGTATTTTCCAGGGTATCAAGGATGGAAAGCCCAGGACTTATTATGTCTATAATGTGTGCGATCATCAGGAATGCTATGCTGAGGTGGGGTCCCAGGCGATCTCCTATACAACGGGCGTACCGGCGATGATCGGCGCCATGCTGATTATGAAGGGCATCTGGAAAAAGCATGGTGTCCACAATATCGAGGAATTCGATCCCGACCCGTTCATGGAAGCATTGAACAAGTACGGACTGCCCTGGAAAGAGAGTTTTGAGCCGGAACTGCTGGATTAATAACGGCTGCCGAGGTGCAAATATGAACATTGATTTTAGCAAACTCCCAACACCCTGCTATGTTGTTGATGAAAGGCTACTCATAAAGAATCTTGAATTGTTGCAGTCTGTCCGGCAGCGGACAGGCTGCAGTATTCTCCTTGCGCAAAAAGGATTTTCCATGTTTTCCGTATACCCGCTGATCGGAAAATATCTGCAGGGAGTAACGTCAAGCTCGCTGCATGAAGCGAGACTCGGCTACGAAGAGATGGGGAAGGAAGTCCACACATATGCGCCGGCATTTGTGGAGAAAGATTTTGATGAGATACTGCGTTACAGTGACCATATCGTATTCAATTCCTTTGATCAATGGAAAAAATACAAGGCCAGAGTAAAAGCGGTCACCTCCAAAAAAATAGAATGCGGTATACGAATCAATCCGGAGTACTCTGAAATTGAAACTCCCATATACGACCCCTGTTATATGTATTCGCGGCTCGGTGTCACGCTGTCAGGCTTTAGGCCGGAAGAGCTGGACGGGATAGACGGTTTGCATTTCCACACGATGTGCGAGCAGAATTCGGATACGCTGGAGCGTACGATTCGAGTCGTGGATGAGAAATTTGGGAAATACCTGAAAAACATGAAGTGGCTCAATATGGGCGGAGGGCACCATATAACAAGGCCTGACTACGATCTGGACGCTTTGGTTCGTTCCATCCTGTTCATTAAAGAGAAATATGGAGTGGAAGTGTATCTGGAGCCGGGAGAAGCCGTTGCTCTCAATACCGGTTATTTAGCAGGCAGCGTGCTGGATATTGTTGATAACGGTATGAAAATAGCTATTCTGGATGTTTCAGCTGCATGCCACATGCCGGATGTCCTTGAAATGCCCTACAGACCCAATATTATAGGGGCCGGGAAACCCGGTGAGTATCCCTATACTTACAGGCTCGGCGGAAATACCTGTCTGGCAGGTGACGTGATCGGTGACTATTCCTTCAAACAGCCGTTAAAGCCGGGAGATAAGCTGGTGTTCTGCGACATGGCCCACTATACCATGGTCAAGAACAATACGTTCAATGGGATGAAGCTGCCAGCCATCGCACTGTACAATGAGGCTGACGGTATAAAAACCGTAAGGGAATTCGGTTATGAGGATTTTAAAACACGCTTGTCCTGACGTTGAGTAAGCGGCAAAGCATCGCAGAACCACAGTTGTGGCTTCTGCGATTTTTATTTCTCTGGTTGCACGCATGTCGTAGAGGAGTGCAAACCTGACGGTCAGGTTTGCAGCAAAACCACCAAAACTTAGTAGAAATCGACACAGTATGTCGCCGTTGACACAATGGAATGTTGCTGTTATAATAAACCTGTCGGTCAGTCGGTCAGGTTGGAGGAAAGTATGAACAATAACGATAATCTTCTTTATCTGAAAATCAAAAAGGATCTGCTTAATAAGCTGAAAACAATAGATCCGAATGAAAGGATACCTTCCCGTAACGAATTGATCAAGGAATACAATGTTACAAGGACAACGGTTGATCGAGCCATTTCCGAACTGATCGGAGAAGGGTACTTATATTCGCGTGACGGAAGCGGTACTTACGTTTCGGAGAATATAACCCAGCACACCCGGCAAACCAGCGGTAAAATCGTCAGCTGGGGAGTGATACTGCCCAACATCATGTATGATACCTATCCGGGCATTCTGCGCGGCGTCGAGGATGTTGCCCACAAGCATGGAAGAAATGTTGTTATATGCAATACCGACAACAACATAGAAAAACAGGCGAATTATATTTATAAGCTCGTCGACTCGGACGTGGAAGGAGTGGTCATCGTTCCTGCCATCTCGGACGAAAATGATTTTAAGCCATTTCAAATGCTCCGGGAAAAAAACATCCCTTTTGTTTTTTGCAATAGGGGAATCTTGCGCATTGAAGCTCCCAAGGTAACTTCAAATAGTTTCTATGGGGGATATATAGCAACAAAGCACCTGATTGAGCAGGGATTCCGCAGAATCGCTTATATATCCAACCCGATGTATCAAGTATCACTGGACAGATACCAGGGATATAGAAGTGCAATTGAGGAAGCTGGTTTGGAGCTGGGGGACGAATATGTTTTATTTGAAGAATCGTTCCACGCACAAAACCCCGGTTATGAAAATACAAAGACACTCCTAAAAAGTAACCTTAATGTGGATGCAGTTTTCTGCTTCAATGACGGTTTAGCCAAGGGAGCGTATCAAGCCATAGTCGAATCGGGTTTAAAGGTTGGCCGGGATATTGGGCTGATTGGTTATGACAATACGTATATATGTGAAAGTCTGCCTGTAAAACTCACATCAGTAAAATTTAAGACACATGAAATCGGGACAAAAGCGGCTGAATTATTGTTAAGCATCGTGAATGGTGAGTCGGTGCCGCAAAACAAGATTATCGTACTGCAGCCAAAGCTAGTTGTAAGAGAAAGCTGCGGGAGTCAAAGAAATAAAATCTAACCAACAATTGAATTTGATGTTTGATCATTACACCGTTAAAAAACGGTGATAAGGATAAAAACATAAAAAGCGAGGAGGATTTTTCATGCAAAAAAGAATTCTACCATTATTCCTGGCTGTAATCATGGCTGTCACCATGTTCGCAGGCTGCGGGCAGCAAGCCGCACCCACCCAGGACCAGCAGGCAACAACAGTTGAAACAAGTGCTGCAGCAGAAACCACAGAGCCCGCGCCGGAAGAAATTTCCGCAAATTTGAGATTCCTGTGGCCCGGCACCTCTGAAGCGGAGAAGAAAATTTCAGAGAATATCAAGGCTGAAGTATCAAAGCAATATCCCAAAGTAAATATTGAATTTATATCACTGGTTTGGGCCGACATTGAGAAAAAGCTTACGGTTATGGTAAATACAAAGGATTATCCGGATCTAATGCAGATTCAGGATGTCACCAACCCGGTAGCAATGGATGCACTTGAACCACTGGATGGCTACCTCAATGACAAAGTCAAAGCGGAAGACTACATCAAGGCCACCCTGGATTATATGACCATTGACGGAAAACTATATGCTATTCCGGGAACAGCCGTTATCTATGCTCATGCCATGAACACAGAATTGCTCGGGAATGCCGGATATAAGCCGGAAGATTTAAAATCCTGGGATGACGTCAGGGCTGCCGTAAAGGCGATGTCCAAGGATGGTAAATCTGGTTATTCCATGGCAAATGGCGGAACGGGCAGATTTACTTTCAGAGACCTTATGATGGTTAGTCTTGCTAATGGCATCACACCTGATGATACATCTGATGCATCCAAGGCGAAGTATCTTGAAGTTTTGAATCTGTTTAACGATATGGCCGACTCAATGCCGAAGTCACAGGTTACCTGGCTGTATCCTGAGTTATACAAGGCTTGGGAAGCAAATTCTGTAGGAATTATCCATACAGGCGCCTACTATAGTGCTAATGTTATTACCCATGGCACGACGAACTTTGCCAGAACTGTAATGATGCCGTTCCCAAAAGGACCCTCTGCAGATAAACAGCAAGTTATGGTTGGATCAGCAGGTATCTCTATTATAAAAGGTTCAACTCAGAAGGAAGCAGCCTGGAAGGTAGTTGAAATCATTATGTCACCTGCGATTCTTGGCGAATGGGCAGGCAACCTCGGTGTAAGCGCAAAGAAAACCATTACTTCTGCGGACACGGATCCTCATGTAAAAGCGGCATATCCTACGGTAGCTGATGAGCACCAGAGATTGATAGCCGAATTCCAGAAAGCTGCCGATACTTATGGAGTTCCAATGCCCAAGATCCTTGGACAGCCCCAGATGGAAATCGTTGTACAGGGTGCCATGGTGAAGATGTTGGACAAGAAAATAACACCCGAGCAGGCATATGACGAAATCAAGAAGGGTATCGATAACGTAAAAGCTGAATTGGCAAAATAGATATTTGGGTTTACACGCTGTAGGGCTGAAAATTCAGCCCTACAGTATTATTAAAGCATATTAAGTTTAGGTGGGTGAATGGATTGAGGGAAGAAAAACTAAGCCCTGTCAGTAGCCAGCTTTCAGTAATCAGGAAGAATTTTCTTGTTTATCTGTTCGTGTTTCCGACGCTGCTTTACCTGATCGTATTTCAATTTTATCCTCTGTTTGAATCCATCAGGTTGAGTTTTACGGACCTTTCCTTCCTGCGTCCGGGAAGCGGGAAATATATAGGGTTTGAAAATTATAAAAATCTTCTGTTTAATGATCCGAATTTCTGGAGTATCGTTTTAAACAGTTTTGTATGGGTCTTTGGATCAACGATCTTTCAGTACTTGCTTGCTGTTCCTACCGCAATGGTTTTGAATAGCGCCTTAGCGGCACGCTCCTTATGGAGAGGGCTTTTGATGATTCCATGGGTAACGCCGACCGTAATAATGGGAGTCATATTCAAAGTCATATTTGACGGTGATTACGGTTTGCTCAATTATTATCTGCAAACCGACATCGTATGGCTGGGAAATGAAAACACCGTGTGGCCTACGCTTTTGCTGACATCTGTGTGGAAAGGATTCCCTTATGCCACATTAATGATGCTGGCCGGGCTCCAGGGTATTCCAAAAGACATTTACGAAGCTGCTTTTGTTGACGGATGCAACAAATTCAAGCAGTTCTTTAAGATAACGCTGCCGCTGCTCACGCCTGTACTTTTTGTATCAGGATTGGTAAGCATCGTCATTTCATGGACAAAATTCGAGCTTATATGGGTGCTTACTGCGGGAGGTCCCGGTACGGCGACCAGTGTTCTGCCGACCTATGTTTACACAAAGGCTTTTATTAACTTTGACATGGGTGCCGGATCAGCTGTTGCAACCATTTCCATGCTGTTCATGCTGGTATTTGTCGTATTCTATTTAAGGCTATTCAAGAACAATAACCAATAGGAGGTGAGGATTATAATGAATAAGAGCAATGTAATGAGTAATGCTGCGAGTAAGGTATTAACCTACTTCGTACTGGCGATCATCATGGCTTTCATACTGCTGCCATATCTGTGGCTGTTATCATGCAGTTTCAAGCCGGATCAGGAAATTTTCAGCGTAATACCTCACTGGATTCCTAAAGAGGGTACCTTTGAGCATTATAAATGGGTGTTCAGTCCTTTGGGCCCCGAAATTGGGCCGCTTCTGCTTAACTCTATCGTTGCTGCAGGAGTAACGGCTCTGATGACTACATTCTTTGCTGCGACAGGCGGATATGCGCTTGGAAAGCACAATTTGCCCGGTTTTAAAATTATCGGCGTGATACTGCTGCTTTCACAGATGTTCCAGGGGCCGCTGATCATGATACCGTGGTACAAGGCAGCCAGCCTTTTTGGTATTGTCAACACGAAACTTGTTCTGATATTGATATACGGTACTGCAACCATACCGATCGGCGTATGGCTGATGAGAGGATTTTTTGCAGCAGTGCCCAAAGAATTGGAAGAGGCTGCAGAAATGGACGGCTGCAACAAAATCTCAACCTTTGCCAGAATCGTATTACCTTTGACAACACCCGGGCTGGTAGCGGTAGTCATTTATTCTTTCATACTAAGCTGGAATGATTATCAATATGCGCTTATATTGACCAACTCCATACAGGCTAAAACGATCCAGGTCGGTATCGCCGAGCTGATGGACAGCATGGGCAAGCAGAGCTGGGGCGGGATTATGGCCAGCGGTATCCTTGTAACGATACCTGTCATACTATTGTTTGCATTTATTCAGAAGTACCTTATAGAAGGCCTGACTGCTGGGGCTGTGAAAGGATGATACGATGATAGACCGATTGAAAAGATTGCTGGAGCATATGGAAGAGAATATAGATCTGAAGCATGTTGAAATGGTAGAGAACTTGCATTTGAAATGCCTTCATTTTGAAGAGGTCCCCTATTTGCCCCTGACCGTTATTTACCCGAGTGATGCGTCCTATGAGCCGTTTCCTTATACGGAAGCGTTCGACGATCCGGAAAAGATGCTCTATAACGAGCTGCTCAAGAGCTTCTCCAGCAATTTGAACAGTGTTGGTGTGAGAGACCATTTTCCGATGCAGGTAAGAAGCAATCACGGTATAGGCATATTATGCACGCTGTTTGGCGCAAACTGCCGGATTGTAAATAATGGGATGCCCTGGGTGGATCATCTTGAGGATGGGATGGAAGGAATCAAGAAAATATTGCAGCGCGGAGTCCCGAAATTTACCTCAGGACTGGGGAAGCAGGTTCTCGATACCCATCACTTTTATCTGGATGCTTTAAAGCAATTTCCTAAATGCCATAAAGCAATCCATGTCACACAGCCCGATTTGCAGGGGCCTTTTGACATTGCACATTTGCTTCTTGGATCCGAGGTTTTCTATGAAATATATGACAATCCCGAGATCATGCATGACCTTCTGGACCTGATCACTGAAACCTATATAGGATTCAGGCGCTTTATCGACCCATACCTTACGGATCAGGCCGGAGAGGATGCCGTATATATTCACGGCGGCATTTATGGCGGCAAGGTTTTAATTAAGGACGATACCGCCTTGATCAACCTTTCCAAGGAACAATATGAAGAGTTTGTAAAGCCATACAACCAGAGGATTATCAACGAATTTACAGGTTCCATACATTACTGCGGTCCTGAAAGAAAATGGCATCATGAGGTGCTGGAACATCCAAAGCTGAAAAC
>JAEZMC010000247.1 GCA_023435805.1 Bacillota bacterium
GTGCTGGCGGGCTACCTTGTATTGAACGAGAAACTGCTGCCGGTGCAATATGGCGGAATGGTCGTTATTATTCTCAGCCTCTTCCTGTTAAACAGATCCCAGAAAAAAGTAAACGGCTGATTCCGCATCAGCCGTCACAAAACAGACATATCCTTTCCATCCTTTGCATGAACTTTGCCAGATAGGAGCATTTATTATTACGAAAAAGCCGGTCCGATTATTCCGTCACGATTTCTTCGGCGATCCTCCTGCCCATTTCCGCCGTTCCGACCACCTGGCCGCCGAAGGAAGCGATATCACCCGTGCGGTATCCTTTATCCAGTGTTTTTTTAACGGCGTTTTCAACCAGTTCCGCAGCATCCGCATTTCCCAGCGAATATCTGAGCATCATAGCCGCGGACAGTATGGCTGCAATGGGGTTTGCCCTATCCTGCCCCGCAATGTCGGGAGCGGAGCCGTGAATCGGTTCGTAAAGCCCAAGGGTCCCGCTGCCAAGGCTCGCCGAAGGGAGCATTCCGATGGAGCCGGTAATCATAGAAGCTTCATCCGACAAAATGTCTCCGAACATATTGGAAGTCACGATAACATCAAACTGCCGCGGATCACGGATCAGTTGCATAGCCGCATTATCCACGTATAGATGGTTAAGACGGACATCCGGATAATTCTTTGCGATTCTGTTGACGACTTCCCTCCAAAGCCTTGAGCTTTCTAGTATGTTGGCTTTATCAACCGAGGTGACAAGGCCGCGCCGCCCTGCGGCAGATTCAAACGCCAGCTTCGCTATACGTTCGCCCTCACCGATGCTGTACTTTTCAGTGTCGTAGGCGGACTCTTCCGGAGTACCTTTATCCCGACGCCCTCTCTCACCAAAATAAATGCCCCCCGTCAGCTCACGCACCACCAGGATATCTATGTGTTCACCTATGATTTCCGCTTTCAGCGGTGATGCAGCTTTCAGCGATTCGTAGATGATTGCCGGACGCAGGTTCGCAAAAAGCCCCAATCCGGACCTTATGCCAAGCAAGCCCGCCTCAGGCGTTTTCCCTCCCGGCAGTCCTTCCCACTTTGGCCCGCCCACTGCACCCAGAAGCACCGCATCACTTTCCCTGCAGGTTTTAAGTGTCTCACCGGGCAGTGGTTCCCCGAAGGCATCTATTGCGCAGCCCCCCATCAGTTTTTCATGATATTCAAAGCGAAGGCCCGTTTTCACGCCGACCGCATCCAGAACGGCAATAGCCTGGTTCACTACTTCAGGCCCGATTCCGTCTCCCTTCAAGACCGCTATGTTATATTTCATCCGATCACCTCCTCGAATAACCTGTCACTTGCCCGCCTGCTGCCTGATGTAGCCAATTAGGCCGTCCGCGGCAATCAGCTGCTGCATGAATTCTGGAAACGGAACGCCGTTGTAGGAGACGTTCTTTGTTAAATTGGTTATCCGACCGGTGTCGAAATCAATTTCCAGACTGTCCCCTTCCGCAATGTCGGCTGCCGCTTCGGGGCATTCTATGATGGGTAGCCCTATATTTATGGCATTCCGGTAGAAAATTCGTGCAAAAGTCTCGGCAATGATGCAGGATATGCCGGAAGCCTTGATGGCAATCGGCGCGTGTTCTCTTGAAGAGCCGCAGCCGAAGTTTCTGCCGGCGACCATGATATCACCCTTTTCCACCCTGCTTACAAAGCTGCTGTCCAGATCCTCCATACAATGAGCCGCCAATTCTGCGGGATCCGAGGTATTCAAATACCTGGCGGGTATGATGACATCGGTATCCACATTGTTTCCGTATTTAATAACTTTACCCTGAATCTTCATTTATTAACCTCCAATCCCTGTCCTAGAGCTCTTCCGGTGAGGCGATCCTGCCGGCTACTGCAGAAGCCGCGGCAATAGCCGGACTTGCAAGGTATACCTCGCTTTCCGGGTGTCCCATCCTGCCGACAAAATTCCTGTTTGTAGTGGCCACAGCCCTCTCGCCTTTTGCCAGGATACCCATATGCCCGCCTAGGCAGGGCCCGCAGGTTGGTGTGCTTACAGCGGCGCCAGCGTCGATGAATATATCGAAGAGCCCTTCATTCATGGATTGCTTCCATATCTTCTGTGTAGCGGGGATGATAATGCAACGCACATCGGGATGTATTTTCCGCCCTTTGAGTATTGTCGCCGCCATGCGCATGTCCTCCATCCTTCCGTTTGTACAGGAGCCAATGATGACCTGGTCAATTTTTATGCTGCCCACCTTGTCAATGGTCCTCGCCCTGTCCGGAAGCGGCGGGAAAGCAACCGTAGGCTGAACCTCCTCCAGATTGACAACATATTCCTCAATGTATTCTGCGTCCGCATCCGCCTTGAAAACCTGATATGGCTTCGTGGAGTGCTCCCTGACATATTCCAGCGTCTTTTCGTCCACTTCAAAAATACCGTTCTTGCCGCCTGCTTCGATTGCCATATTTGCCATTGAAAACCGGTCGTCCATGGAAAGGCTGCCCACTCCTTCTCCGGTAAATTCCATGGATTTGTACAGTGCTCCGTCCACACCGATCATACCTATGATATGCAATATCACATCCTTGCCGCTAACCCATTTGCCCGGCTTGCCTTTCAATACAAACCGGATGGCCTCCGGCACCTTGAACCCGGCCTCACCGGTCGCCATTCCTGCAGCCATGTCGGTGCTTCCGATACCGGTGGAAAATGCGCCGAGCGCGCCGTACGTACATGTATGAGAATCTGCTCCAATGACTACATCGCCCGGCACCACCAGCCCCTTTTCAGGCAGCAGCGCGTGCTCCACACCCATCTGTCCCACTTCGAAATAATTGACGATGCCCATCTCCCGGGCAAATTCCTTTATAAACTTCACCTGCTCCGCAGATTTGATATCCTTGTTCGGAGTGAAATGATCCGGTACAATCGCTATCCGTTCTTTATCAAAAACACTATCCGCACCGATCCTGCGGAACTCCTTCACAGCCACGGGTGTAGTGATATCATTGCCAAGCACCATGTCGAGCCTGGCCTTGATCAGCTGGCCCGCCTCCACCCTGTGAAGGCCTGCATGGGCGGCCAGAATCTTCTGTGTCATGGTCATGCCTTTGCTGCCCGTTATGTTGTTTGCCATAAAAATACCTCCCTGTGATAACGCATCTGCATAAATTCCCCGACTACAGAAATTTATCCTGCCTCTGTG